>NZ_JAHMSB010000010.1:0-106698 GCF_018986355.1 Staphylococcus sp. CWZ226
TTTAGCATACTATCACCTCATTATCTTATTACTATCATTATACAAGAAATGGGGAAAAGGTTATTATGTAAAATGTTAAAAAATAAAAAATGCCGACAAGTCCGTAGGACTTTGTCGACAGTCTGAAGCTGAATGCCATATGACATTCAGCTTTCCTATTAATGGTAATAATGTTTTATTGTTCTTTACTTTGGCATTCTGGACATAATCCATAAATTTCCATTCTGTGATGTGACACTTTAAAACCTGTCACATGTTGAGCTAATTGTTCAACTTCATGTAATTGCGGATAATGAAAATCTACTATCTTACCGCAATTCTCACAAATGACGTGATAGTGATTATGTGTATTAAAATCAAAGCGACTAGATGCATCTCCATAAGTCAATTCATTCACAATTCCTGTTTTCTTAAACACACGTAAGTTATTGTATATCGTCGCAACACTTATGTTTGGAAAATCTGGTGACAGTGCCTGATAAATTTCATCTGCTGTTGGATGAGTTTCACTTGAAATCAAAAATCTAAGAATGGCTTGTCTTTGCGGTGTAATTCTGATTCCGGCATTTCTTAAAGATGCAATAGAGTCCTCTAATTGATGCTCAATAGATTCCATTTCTGCACTCATCTAATCCACCGTCTTTCTACTTAATAATTATTATTACTTAATATTAATATAACGGTAGAACCATTGAAATGTCAATGTTGGCACATTATTTTATCAATAACCTTTTGATAAATCTACTTTTTTCTCAATGACATCTCCATTACTTAGAAAATGTTTGAAGTTTCTAATAAAAATTTGAGATGCCTCTTTAAAGTTTTCTTTACCATTTCCTGTGATATGCGCAGTAATACTTACATTATCTAATTGGTATAACGGATTATCCTCTGATAAAGGTTCCTTTTCGAAAACATCTAAATAAGCATGACGAATTTTGCCCTCATTAAGCGCTTTAACAATTGTTTCTTCTGAAGCAATTGTACCTCTGCCGATATTAATAAATAATGCAGTCTCTTTCATTGCGTCAAATTGCTTATCTTCTAATAAATGGTGCGTCTCTTCAGTTTCGGGCAGCACATTAACTACAACGTCTGCTTTCGGCAAAACTTGATCAAGTTCCTTTAAAGGATATGTTTCATCAAATCCATCAACTTCATGTCCAGTTGTATTAATACCAATAATTTTCATTTCAAATGCACGTGCAAGTTTGGAAATTTGTTTAGGAATATTACCTGTCCCCAAAATTAGTAACGTATCTCCATCTACACGTCTGCCTGTAATTGTAGAATCATAAACTTTATTATCTTGATTTTGTCTAGAAACTCTCATTTGTTTATAATCGTCTAAAATATAGGCAAATACAAATTGACTCATTTGTTTTGCGTGAATACCTGATACATTCGTTAATACAATATTACGTTCAGCAAAATATTGTAATGGTAGTGAATTAACACCAGCCGCATACCAAGCTACAAACTTTAAATTAGGCATACCCTCAAAAAAAGCTTGATCAGCTTTGCCACTATAACCAATTACAACATCTGCATCTCGTTTATCTTGCTCATTTATTTCATCTACATTTTTTCGAAATACAAATTCTACTTCTGGAAAAGTTTCTTCCAATAACTGCTCTGAGTCTTTTAATCTATTTAATGAAAGAACCTTCACACACTTCACCCCAACATTTCTTTTAATTGATTCATTTGTTCTTTTACTTTAACTTTTTCGATTACATGTTCTACTACACCATTTTCATCTACAACGAAAGTAGTTCTGACAATGCCCATAGATTCTTTGCCAAAACTTTTCTTCAATTGATACACGCCAGTTGCTTCAGATAATTTATAATCCTCATCTACTAGCAAATCAAAATTCAAATCATGTTTAGCAATAAAGTTTTGATGTTTCTTTTTAGAATCTCCGCTGATTCCGTATACTGCAATATCTAAATCATTAAACATTGCCATGTTATCACGGAAATCGCAAGCCTCTGTTGTGCATCCAGGTGTATTATCTCTAGGATAGAAATAAAGAATTGCCTTTCTGCCTTTGATTGTGTCGTTAGTAATGACTTCTCCATCTTGATTTTCTAATGCAAATTCAGGGAATTTGTCTCCTTTTTTCAACATATGCTCACCTTTTTCTTCTTATAGTTAATTATATGATACGATAGTAAACGGAAATATTAAATTAAAAGAGGTTGATAAAAAATGAAATTCACTGAAAGCGAACGACTTCAAAGTTTGTCAGACGAATACATCCTTGGCGGTGTCAACTCCCCTTCTCGCTCATATAAAGCAGTTGGCGGCGGTGCACCGGTAGTAATGAAAGAAGGTAAAGGTCAATATTTATATGATGTAGACGGCAATCGTTACATTGATTATCTTCAAGCATATGGTCCAATTATTACTGGACATGCACATCCACATATTACTAAGGCTATTCAAGAACAAGCAGCTAAAGGTGTGCTTTATGGTACACCAACTGAGCTAGAAATCGAATTTGCTAAAAAATTGCGTGAAGCAATTCCATCTTTAGAAAAAATGCGTTTTGTCAACTCTGGTACTGAAGCTGTCATGACAACAATTCGTGTCGCACGTGCATATACAAATCGCGATAAAATTATTAAATTCGCTGGATCTTACCACGGACACTCAGATTTAGTACTTGTTGCTGCAGGTAGCGGCCCTTCTCAATTAGGTTCTCCTGATTCAGCCGGCGTACCTAAGAGCGTGGCTCAAGAAGTAATTACAGTACCTTTTAATGATATCGAGTCTTACAAAGAAGCAATGAAACATTGGGGCGATCAAATCGCAGCAGTATTAGTTGAACCTATTATCGGTAACTTCGGTATGGTTGAACCGCTTCCCGGCTTCCTTGAAGAAGTAAATGAAATCACCCATCAATATGGCGGTCTTGTAATTTATGATGAAGTTATCACAGCATTCCGCTTCCACTACGGTGCTGCTCAAGACTTGTTGAACGTATACCCTGACTTAACAGCATTCGGTAAAATCGTCGGTGGCGGTTTACCAATCGGCGGTTACGGTGGACGTCAAGACATTATGGAACAAGTTGCACCTTTAGGCCCTGCATATCAAGCGGGAACAATGGCTGGTAATCCACTTTCAATGAAAGCAGGCATCGCTTTATTAGAAGTTTTAGAACAAGAAGGTGTTTACGAAGAATTAGATCGTCTTGGTAAAAAATTAGAAGATGGTTTAAATGAATTAATTGAAAAACATGGTATCACAGCTACAGTAAACCGTGTTTATGGTTCATTAACACTTTACTTTACTGACGAAAAAGTAACACATTATGAGCAAGCAGAAAATTCTGATGGCGATGCATTTGCGAAATTCTTCAAATTAATGTTGCATCAAGGCATCAACTTAGCACCTTCTAAATTTGAAGCTTGGTTCTTAACAACAGAACACACAGATGAAGATATTGAAGAAACATTACGTGCTGCAGACTATGCATTCTCTCAAATGAAATAAACTTGAAAAACACATTGATTCAGTGTATAAACTTTAATATACGTTTTTGTTTTTGGAAACCACTTCCAAGCAAATGTGCATAAATAGGAATAAAGGAGCACACTCATTTGAAACTAGGTGCAAGAATATTTAAAACAGGTATTGCGATTGTCCTAGCGATGTTAATTGCATCACTGCTGCCAAAGAGTGCAGGCATTCCTACCGTAGCAGGTATCGGTGCAATTGTAGCAATGCAGCCAAGTGTATATCGTTCTTATAAAACTATAAAAGAACAGTTTCAAGGTAACTTAATCGGTGCAATTTTATCTGTATCGATGGTCAGTTTATTTGGCGATAGTATTATTATCATGGGCGCAACAGTTATAGTCTTGATTGCTTTATTATTCCAATTAAAACTTCAACATGTTGCAACCTTAGCCACAGTTACTGCCCTTATCATCATGGGTCAAGGTGGAGAAACAGGTAACTTCTATGCATCAGCGTTTTATCGTTTCGTGTTAGTGATGATTGGTGTTTTCAGTGCTTTCACTGTCAATGTCGCCTTCTTTCCACCTAAATACGAAACAAAGCTTTATTATAATTCAATGAATATCGCTTCTGATATTTTCATTTGGATTAAATTGGTTATTAACGATACAACAGAGTTTTACCATGTTAAAGAAGATACAAAGAGTATTAAAGAACGTTTGAAAAATCTGGAACAATTATTCAATTATTATAAAGAAGAACGTCCTTTCTTTAGAAAAAATTGGCCAGAATTAAATCGTAAAAAGATAATTTTCAAACAAGTTGTGACAACTACAAAAAGTGCCTATGATGTTTTGAGACGTATGCATCGTTACCAACATGATTTGCATAATATGAGTACTGATCTTCGATTGCAAATCAAATTTGAACTAGATGATTTAATGACTTCATATGACCAAATTATGTTAAGCATCGCTCAAAAAGCAAGACACGATTTCGAGAATTTCCAAGCTCCTGTGGACATTCCGCAAAAAATTGAGTTAATGGAAGCATTTAAAAATGAAATGGTCCTGAACACTGAAACCTCTGAGTATTCAATTTCTAATGTCATGCAGATTATCTCAGCAATCGAGGAATTCAGTTATGATTTAGCACACTTAGACCGTTTGGTCATGAGTTATTTCCAATTCCATACAGATGACTCTAACATTGAAATTGAAGAAGAAGACTTAGACTTATAAAAAGAGAGCAGAAACTGTCCTCCGCTGAGGGACGTTTCTGCTCTTTCTTTATTATAAGTCTTGAATTGTATAAAGATGATGGTATGCACCTTGTTTAGCTAATAACTCTTGATGCGTACCGACTTCAATAATTTGTCCGTTTTCAACTACTACAATTTTATCTGCATGAGTGATTGTAGATAAGCGATGGGCAACGATTAATGTTGTTCTATTTTCACTTAAATGTGCTAAAGCTTCTTGAATGATTGCTTCACTTTCTAGGTCTAACGCACTTGTTGCCTCGTCTAAAATAATAATCGGCGGATTATTTAAGAATATACGTGCAAGTGAAATACGTTGTTTTTGACCACCTGATAATTTCACACCACGTTCCCCTACTTCAGTTTCATAACCTTCAGGCAGACTCATAATGAAATCGTGTGCGTTTGCGAGTTTAGCCGCTTCTATCACATCTTCATCACTCGCACCTGGTTTACCTAGTAAGATATTTTCTCTGATTGTGTCTGAGAATAAGATATTATCTTGTTGAACTAAACCGATTTGTTCACGCAAGCTAGATAATAAGAAGTCTTTTACATTATAGTCATCTATAGTAATCGTTCCATCGGTAGAATCATAAAATCGAGGAATCAAGTTGATTAATGTCGATTTACCTCCACCAGACATTCCTACAAAGGCGACGGTTTCGCCATGATTCACATTTAACGAAATATCATCTAACACTTTAGGTGCATGTGGATTGTATCGGAAAGATACATGATCTAAAGAGATGTTACCTTCTGTGATTTTGAGCGGTTTCGCATAAGGTTCATCTTTTACATCATAGTCTTCATCTAATAAATGGAAAACACGGTCCATAGAAGCGAAACTTTGTGTCAATGTTGTAAATGAAGAAACAAGACGACGTAGAGGTCCGAAAAGTTGTTCTAAATAGCTGACGAACGCAGCTAACGTACCAACTGTAATGGAACCTGTTACTGCTAAATAACCACCGACGCCAATTACAATAATCGGTCCGATATCAGTTACAGTATTGATTGCTGCGAAAGAATAAGCATTCCAACGTGTGTGTTTAAAAGCACGATGTAAGAATTTGCTGTTTTTCTTATCAAAGTTTTGCGCTTCATTTTGTTCAATTGCGAAACTTTTAATCACCGAAATACCTTGTACACGTTCGTGTAAGAACCCTTGTACTTCTGCTAAAGCTTGAGATCTTTCACGTGTTAGACTACGTAATCTTCCGAAGAAGTAATAAACCGTTAAAATGTAGAACGGGAATATAATCATAGCGGCTAATGTCAATTTAACATCAAGTACAAACATGATAGATAATGCGATAATAATTGTCACACAGTCTAACCAGATGTTCATTAGTCCTGTTAAAATAAAGTCTTTAGTCTGCTCAACATCATTGATAACACGTGAAATCACTTCACCTGCTTTGTTGTTGGCATAGAAGCGTGCACTTAGTGCTTGCAAGTGATCATATAAACGTCTACGAATATCATAAAGTATTTTGTTGCTGGTCCACTGCGCTAAATACTGACGCATATATTCTATCGGTGGACGTACGACTGCAAATATAAAAAAGGCAATCCCGATTGCGATACCCAAGTGGCTTAATTTGTCTTGCGTGCCCATGCTCGGATTGTTGATGACATCATCAATTACATATTTGATTAATAATGGAATCAACATCGGAATGCCGAATTTAATGATACCGATAATAATGGTAGCTGCTATCCGCCATTTATACGGCTTAACAAACTTTAAATACCTGCGTATCATTGAGGCAATCCTCCCTTTCTATCCTTTTCTAATGCGAAATAAATCAACGAGGCGAGACATTTTATTGCGATGTCCCAACCTCGTATTACGATTATTATTCATACCAAAGTTATTATAATTAAAAACACAAGACGTAATAAAGCAATCTGCTTGATATGCTAACCTTGTCTCAGCTTTTTAAAGCGTTCTCTCCAAACTTTAATAAAGTCTGGCGCAAACGGACCTTTCTTTTGTTCAATCCATTGTTGTAAGATATCAACATTCCTGCGTAAAATCGCATCTATATCTTTAGGGTAATTCATTTGCTGCATATGTTGTTGGTACTCGTCTTCATCCAACAAATGATATTTACCATTCGGATAAACTTTGATATCTAAATCATAATCAATATATTTCAATGCTTCTTCATCACAAACAAATGGTGACGATAAGTTGCAATAATAATATACACCGTCTTCTCTGAACATACAGATGACATTAAACCAATATTCCGAGTGGAAATAGACGATTGCTGGTTCTCTGGTAATCCATGTACGTCCATCGCTTTCGGTTACAAGCGTGTGGTCATTGCCCCCAATCACAACATGGTCTGTCCCTTTTAAAATCGTAGTTTCTGACCAAACTCTATGAATGTTGCCATCGTGCTTGTAACTTTGTATTTTAATACGTTCTCCTTCTTTCGGTATGGACTCTTTTACCATGTTCCACACCTCCTCCTGGCTATTTTTCACAATCACAATTATAACATAATGCTTTTTTAAACTCAGACTTAACTACTTCGTTGTTAAATAGTTTAATACTTTATGCATCGATGCTGGAAAGTTGTAGTGATCTCTATCCTCTAAACGCATCCATACAAAGCGATCACTTAATTGTGTTTGTGACTCATCTATAACATCGTCAACTTGATAGACTTGAATGTCCCAAGTTAAATGTGTGAATTGATGTTTTAACTTAAATATCGGTGTCTCACTAATAGATATATCTTGTTGTAATAAATCATGAAGCTGTTCTTCACTATAAGTTGCTTCATACATCGGGAACTCCCACATTCCATGTAATAACTTTTCTGTACGTTGTTCAATTAACACTTCATCATTTTGATTATAAATGACATAACAATTTTGTTTAATTGTCTTCTTTTTAATCTTTTTAGGTTTGACGGGTAGTTGATCAACCGTCCCCTCTTCTAATGCTTCGCAGTGTGATTGAACCGGACATAATAAACAAAGCGGTGATTTCGGTGTACAAATTAATGCGCCAAGTTCCATCATAGCTTGGTTAAATTGGCCTGCATGTGTTGTGACATAAGGACGCAATTCACTTTCGAATTTTTTGCGGACAGATTGTTTTGTAGTATCACTGAAATCATTATTTAAGCGAGACCACACACGAAAGACATTACCATCAACGGTTGGCAATGGTAAGTCAAACGCAATACTCATCACCGCTGCTTGTGTATAAGGTCCCACACCTTTTAATCGTCCGAACAAATCCGGATTGCTTGGGACATTACCGTTATATTGCGTCGCAACTTCTTGCACTGCATGGTGAAAATTGCGTGCACGACTATAATAGCCTAATCCTTCCCAATATTTTAAAACTTCATCTTGTGATGCTTGACTTAAATCTTCAACTGTCGGAAAACGTTCTGTGAAACGATGATAATAATCTATCACTGTTTTAACTTGTGTCTGTTGAAGCATAACTTCACTGATCCAGATATAATAAGGATTAGTCGTTTCTCGCCAAGGCATTTCACGTTGATTGGTTTCAAACCAATCTAATAAATCTCTTTTGAAACTATTTTGCTGTTTCATTCTTCAATAGTTCTCCTTCTCTCTTGTCAACACACCCTTTAATTAAGGGTGAATTGATTTAGTTATTTGTCATTATGTTTTATACTATATGTAAGATTAATTGAAATGAGTGAACAATTATGGATACAGGCACACATATCGTCATGGGCATTGGGCTTACTGCGCTAGCCATGCATGACCCGACCCTGTCAGATCATTTTGGTGCTGCGGCTACAACCTTAATCGCAGGTTCTTTAATTCCTGACAGCGACACTGTATTAAAACTAAAAAATAATGCTGTTTATATATCTAATCATAGAGGTATCACACATTCAATACCTTTCACTATATTATGGCCGATACTTATAACCTTACTCGTTTTTACCTTTTTCAGCCATATTAATCCATTGCATATCTGGCTATGGGCACAACTTGCAGTCTTTTTACACGTCTTTGTAGATATATTTAATTCCTACGGTACGCAAGCGTTGCGGCCTTTCTCAAATAAATGGATACAATTGAGTGTCATTAATACCTTTGATCCTTACATCTTTATTTTATGGTGTTTAGGCATTGTGCTATGGGCTTTTGGCTTAAATGCATTTGCGGTGTATATTCCAATTTTCATCGTATTAGTGATTTATTATACTGTACGTTTTATCTTCCAAGCCACAATTCGAAAACGTGTTTTACGTATGGTCAGCAGTCAAGATAATGCACACTTAGTTAAAGTATTTGTGGCACCTACTATGAAATTTATGGAATGGCGTGTCGCAGTTCAAACACAAACTCACGACTATGTCGGACGCAGTTATGGGACAAACGTCGTTTTCGCTGATAAAGTGAAACGTCAACCATTCCCTGATGAAGAATTAATGCAGGTATTACGTAACGACCCTAATATCAAAGCGTTTTTAAACTTCTCTTCTATATACAGATGGGATACTCGTCGTTTAAGCGATAATATTCTTGAAGTCCGCTTCATCGACTTACGTTATTTAAACAAAGATCACTATTCTTTCGTAGCGATTGTACATTTGGACCAAGACTTAAATATCACCCATTCATACACAGGTTGGGTCTTTAGTGAACAGAAATTGATGAAAAAACTTTATACACATTAATAAAAGAACGAGAACAAAATGTATCAACTACACTTTGTTCTCGTTTTATTTTTTCTATGATTATTTTAATATACCTAAACTCATTTGATTAATGATCAAAATTGGAGTTTTTCACCTTTTCAGGTTCAGCCGTATTTTTTAAATGAATAGAACGATTAGTTGTCATTCTAAATTTCTCATATGCGATATGTGGTCTTAGAATATACAATAATAGACTTGCGATACCTAACCATACAATAAAGAAGAAATGATAAGGTATATTGCCCAAACTATTAACACCGATAATCACAGCTTCTTCAATACCAGAAACTAAATAAAATAATGGATTCAACATTAAAATATGCATCCAAATTGATTTATGTGGACCTGGAATGAAAAAAATCGGTACGATAATGAACATAACCGCAAATACGATATAGAGTGTCATATCAAAAATATTGTAACGGCTGATCATTCTTACTAAACCTAATACTTGCGAAACAATCATCACAAATAAATTCCACATGATCCAGTAAAAGCCAATAGCCCAAAATGAACTATCTAAGTTGACGGGTTTGACCAGGACAACTAATGCGATAGAAAGTAATAATCCTACTGAAAAAATCAGTGTATAGATAATACTTTTAAAAGCGGTTGGATAGTCATAGTTCTTATATTCATAATAATCTCTGCGATAACGCATTGTGTTGAAATATAAAGTAACAAGTGTCCAAGATAATGTGATGAAACCGATGAAGCGGTAATACCACACAGCTTGTGTTTCTTCTGTCGCGTTAATGATTTTTAAAAACAGCAACATTACGAGTAATAACAATACTGAAGCTACAAGCGGAATCGCGAACCATCTCCAATTCCGCTTCAAACTCCCCATTAAATGTTTCATCATTTGCGGCAAGCTATAATAAAAATTTATCAATTTATCTATCAAACGGTCTCACCTACAATTCTATATAAATCCATTTATTATCTTTCAAATCAGCAATAAAGTAACCATTGCCTGATTTTGTGACCCAGTAATCCCCTTGAATATCAAACTTATCTTTTAATTTGTCTTTATCAACAATCGGGAATACAAATCCTGTTAAATGATCATTATCATTGAACAATAAATCTACAGGCTGTTGTGTGACTGGCGCAACAAAACGTTGATCTTTCTCAGGAACTAAACTTTTAACTGCTTTCTTATGAGATTGACCTAAGTGACTATTATAGAAATCTATATAATTAATATAATTAGACTTCATGTAATCTTCGAGTGTATCTTTACTATGTCTTTCATAAAGACCTGCTGGATTGAAATGATATAATTTATTTTTACCAATTACATAAGATTTATCATCGATAACCAGTCGATATTTATTATCATTTTCTCCAGTAATCGTCACAAATGTATATTTCGGCAGCTTCACTTTTTGTTTATGGTCAATCCCTTTAACTTCAATATTGTTATTCATCACAATACCGTAGGTCAAAGTCTCATCAAATACACCTTTTTTCTGAGCTTGTAATTTACTTTGTTCAGTGTTTTGCGCAAAATGCACAATCCCTAAATTGTTAAACAACAATACCGCTGTAAAAATAAAGCCGATCAGTAACAAAACACTCCAACCGATAACACGTGCCAAGAAAGGTGTCGGTTTTGCGTGTTTATAACGTTCAATTCGTTTGAAGTTATAAGACATTTCAGGAATACGCGTACGTTTTTCTTTCCAGTCTACATCAAACTGCGCTTTTTCATCTTCAGTTTTTAATGATTGACGGTCTCGTTCATGTTCTTTAAATGCAGGTAACACACGACTCAATGGACCTTCCATACGTAATTGACCATGTGAAATCCATACGGCATAGTTACATACTGCCTGGATAACCTTTAAATTATCATCGATTGTAATCATTGTAAGTTCATCATCTATGTAATCTTGCGAAAGTGTTATGGCTTTCTCCATAAATGCATCATCCAATTCACTTAATACATGATTAAAGATAATGATATCTGCTTTAGACGTACGTGCTAAACTTACAATTAATTGTGCATACTCACGATCAGTTAACTGGTAAACTAGCTTATCTTTCTGCTCATATAAATCAGCATAGCGCAAAATTTGTTCGACTTTATGTCCAGAAACCGTATATGTAAATAATTCCACTGCATTTTGAACAAGCGCAGTCACCGTTTCTTCGTGTAAATGTTTATCTTCGATATCTCCGAAATATAAACTGCCGTTACGTCGGATACGCCCTTTATCAGGTTTAACTTCACCGGCTAAGATTCTGACGATTAACGTTTTCGACGCACCAGGCTCCCCTATAATACCTAATGATTCTCCTTGATATAAGTGAAGTGACACATTATTCAATTCGATATCTTCAGCATCATAACCATACGGCAGATACCATTTTTTTCTATTCTTTTTACGATAATAATGTGTAATATTCAGTAATTTTAATACAATCGAACTCGCCATAATTTCTACATCCTTCTAAAGTTTTAATAATGCGACTGGGATGCCTTTTTCACTTAGTCCGCTATGCAGGATTTTGCCCCATGCAAAGACACCTTTCAAACGATCTACACGCATATAACGTTTCGTACCATCATTTAATTCATAAAGTTTACCGAATTCAATTTTATCTGTATCTACTAAGTAACTTTCCGCAATGATGACTTTTGTACGGTAGACATCATATTCATTTAAAATGCCGTTCATTTCTGCTTTACGCATTTTTTCTTTATATTTTTGTATTTCATTTAAAATTTCACTCTTAGTCATTTCGCTTAAACTTTTCTCAGTCATCGCTAATCCCGCTTTCTCTTAATTTATCTTTAATTGTATCATACTCATAGCCTTTTCTGAGAAGTGCTTCTATTGTTTTCATCACAAGTTGTTGCCCGCTATATTTGCGTTCATTTTTACGATACACTTTTTCTAATTCCTTTTGCAATAAAGCATCAATTTCATCTGTATCTGGTTCAAAATCTAAGGCTTGCATCGCTTCATTAATCATCTCGAATGAATAGCCTTTTTGTAATAATGATTGTTTCACTTTATCTGTCCGCTTCTTCATCGGCCCTTTCTTTTGATGCATCAATTTATCAGCAAGCGCAACGATATCTTCAAGCGGTTGTTCTTGTTCATAACGTTCGCCATAATCTTCAATAATATTCTTTTCGACTCCGGCTTTATAAAGCTTTTGTTTGTAAATTTCAGGCCCTTTATCAGTAGTCCGAATCATAGTATTTTTTAAACTTTCCGCATAATCTTGATGATCAATATAGCCTTCTTGATGACAATAAGCAATGACTTCTGCAATAGCTACCTCATTGATTTCATGTTTTTGTAAATGTGTAATGACTTCTTGTTCAGTTCTTTTACGATATGAAAGATATTGAACAGCGTAATGTAACCCTAAGCGGTAATGCTCATACTTTTGAATATGCATCATATCTTCAGCAGTGAGCGCATCGCCCTTTTTTAAATTAAAGTGTACTAAAGTATCCATATCGATACCCATCTCAAAGGCACCGTCTAAGTATAAATTAAACCGCTCTTTATTTTTCTTTTGAACTTCAATCATTGTAATTTTAGGCATGGTCTCACCTCTTCTCTTAAATTCATAACGGTATCGATACTTATTGTAAAACAAATGCATATACTTTTATAGCATTATCCCCCTGAATTTACACAAGTAACATACATTGTCTCTTTTAAGCATGCGGCATATAAAAAAGGCAATGCAGCTGAATATACTGATTGCCTGAAATCGCATTAAACGCCTAACTGAGCTAATGCTGTTTTATATTGTTCATCGTTGATATAACCTTGCTGCTTCATCTTTTCTAAATTGATTTTGACACGGTTAATATAGTTCTGTGACATATTATTGACATCATATACACTTGGCGCATTAATTTTACTTGCTAAAATGGCACTTTGAAGCACACTAATCGTCGGCATATTTTGACTGTTTGCGACGGTCGTTGTACCAAAGTAATGATTTGCAGCACTTTCAATAGTATATTGATTATCACCAAAATAAATATTATTAACGTAAAAGCTCAATATCTCTTCTTTAGAATATTCCCGTTCCATACGCGATGCGACCAATATTTCTTTCACTTTCCGTGTAAAACTTTGTTCATTTCCATAATAATAATTCTTAACAACTTGTTGACTGATTGTACTGCCACCTTGTACCGATTGATCACTTAATGTCGTGAACAGTGCCCTAAATATACCTTTCACATCAAATGCGCCATGGTCATAGAATCGCTCATCTTCCATAGCGATAAAAGCGCCTTTGGTATAATTCGGCATATCATTGATTGGAACAAACGTAGATTTATTTTCAATGGTTTTTAAGTCCTCTACATTGGCACGTGATGACAATGCATACATCACACCAAAGAAGAGTGCAATTACAATAATGAGTCCAATAAGTAATTTTAAAAATAGCCCTTTGCTTTTTCTTTTTCTCGGCGGTGTACCTACGGGTTGATAATAAGTATTATAATGGGGTGTATTCTGTGTGCCTCTTGTTGTCTCACGTTGAGACCTCGATAGCCTTTCGCTTCTTTTCATACACAGATCTCCTCAATCTATTTTAGTATTTCACACATATTATAATTGAGAACTGTTTGATATGAAATAAGAATTATACGTTTTGACACAAAATCGGTCTTGAGTAGTACACATGGATACTCCTGGATATGTAAAAAACCGGAATATCTTATAGATACTCCGGCTAAGCTTATAACTGCTTATTTTTCATTGTTTTTTAAAGTATCAACAATCGCTTTGTTGAAGTCATCTAAATCATCAGGTGTACGGCTTGTTACAAGATTTTTATCAACAACTACTGATTCATCTTTAACATGTGCACCTGCGTTTTCTAAGTCTTTACGTACGTTTAATACCGCTGTTAACGTACGGCCATTTAAATCATCAGTATCAATTAATACTTGTGGACCATGGCAAATCGCAAAGATTGGGTCATCTTCTTTGATAAATGCTTTTGCGAATGTACCATATCTTCCTTCTACGTCTCCACGTAAATGGTCTGGTGAGAATCCGCCTGGAATTAATAATGCTGAATAATCGCTTGGTTCAGCTGAGCCGATATCTACATCAACTTTAGCTTTTGTACCGTGTTTACCTACGACTTCTTCTCCAGCTTCTGAGCCGATAATCACTGTATTGTAGCCTGCTTCTTCGATTGCTTCTTTTGGACTAGTTAATTCAATATCCTCAAAGTCATTACCTAAAATAATTGCTACTGTTTGTGCCATTTATTTATCACCTTTCTATTCTATACAATAAATTGTATTCAGAATTACTTTTGTCTTTGATTGTACTTATTGTATAGACCAAAATGTCATGATTTAAACATAGAAAGTATGAGACCTTACTTCTCACGTTGATAAAGTTTTACTTTTTCTTCTAATTGGTCCAGTAAACCAATCCATTCATCAACATCTTCAACACTGACTTTATCTGGATCCACATGATCAATTTCATCTACAAATTCAGATAATCTCGTTTTAATGTTCGTAATTAATTCATTTTCGCTCATTTTCATGATAAGGCTCCTTCTTTAAAAATATAATCCTATTCTAACATGCGATTGACAAAATTCACTAGAATATTAATAATATGGAATGACTCATCTTTTGTGATTTGAATCTTTCACTTCACATTACCCCTTTTTTATTAAGAAATACATTGTACAGAAAGAAGGCAAAATTATGATTGGCCAATCTACGAATATTAAAAAGCCGATTACTATAGCAAATGATCCTTGGGAGGCATACAACGATGTCGAAGCGTTCGGCAGCTTGCAGTTAAGCAATATTGAATTCACCACAACGAATTTATGTAATATGCGCTGCAGTCATTGTGCTGTCGGTTATACCTTACAAACAAGAGATCCTGAACCGCTTCCAATGGAATTAATGTTTAAACGTTTAGATGAAATTCCTAATTTACGTACCCTATCTATCACAGGCGGCGAACCGATGTTTTCTAAGAAATCAATTCGAAATGTGGTTAAACCGCTATTAAAATATGCCTATGATCGCGGTATTTATACACAAATGAACTCTAATCTAACTTTGCCGCAAGATCGCTATTTAGATATTGCTGAATACATAGACGTGATGCATATTTCACACAACTGGGGAACAACGGATGAATTCGCTACAGTTGGATTCGGCGCAATGGAAAAACAGCCGCCGCTTAAAGCAAAACTCAAACTTTATGAACAAATGATTGAGAATTCTAGAACATTATCTGAACAAGGCATGTTTGTCTCTGCTGAAACGATGTTGAACCAAAGCACGAAACCTTACCTTGAAAAAATTCATCGTGAAGTGGTAAATGATATGAAATGCAGTCGACATGAAATTCATCCGATGTATCCATCTGATTTTGCGAGTCAGCTTAACGTACTTAGTTTGAAAGAAATTAAAGAAACTATACGTCATCTTTTAGAAATTCGTGACGAATCTGTATGGATGTTGTTTGGGACACTACCGATTTACCCATGCATTCAAGATGAAGACGATGCACAATTATTCAAACAACTGCGTTCAGCAAAAAACGTCAGCTTACGTAATGATCCAGACGGCCGCAGCCGTTTGAACGTCAATGTCTTTACTGGCGATGTGATTGTGACGGACTTCGGCGATGAGACAGGTTCTATTTCTAATATCCAAACCGATCGTCTTACAGATGTTTTCGACAAATGGCTTGCTTCAGACTTAGCACAAAGTTTGAATTGTCATTGTGCACCGGTACATTGCTTAGGACCGAACTTACTAGTAAAAAATATGTATTATCCAAATACTGATTTCCGAGAAAAAGAAAAAATGATGCATCGCATCTTCCAGCAACAATAACGTTAATAATACAAAATGGCATCTCAACACTTCATTTTATGTTGAGATGCCATTTTTAATTGCTTATTTTATTCAATATGTCGTCTTCTCGTTAAGAACTCTAAGGTATCTTTACTTTCTTGACGACGTTCTTTTCTGCGTTTTACACGTGCAGGCGCAGTACTATGGAACCATTCTTGAATTTCACCTTCAGGATAAACATCTGGTACTTCTGTTGGTTTGCCGTTTTCATCTAACGCTACAAATGTTAAGAAGCTGAGTGCTGCCATATGTTTTTTATCATTGATGATATCTTGAAGAATGATTTGTACACAAACTTCCATTGAACTTGAACCAGCGTATGAAACCATTGCTTCATATGAAATAATATCTCCATTACGGATAGGTAATAAAAAGTCCACTGAATCTGTAGAAGCTGTAACAACTGGCGTACTGCTGTGTTTCATAGCGCAGATTGCCGCAATTTCATCAATGTTCGCCATTAAGAGTCCGCCGAACATAGTATGATGATGATTCGTATCTTGCGGATATACTTGACGATCTTTTACAGTTTTTGATGCTGACATTGGTTTACTTTCTCTTTGTTCCACAATTGATCTCCTTTATGAATTGATTATATTTATTTTAGTAAGCCCAGTTACCGTCTTTAAACACAATCTCTTCTTCCCCATCTTGCGTGATACCATAAATCGTTAAATCTGCGCTGCCAATCATGAAGTCTTCATGAATAAACGCATCATTTAAACCTTCTTCTGTTAATTGTTCACGTGTCATTTCTGTACCGCCAATTATCGTAAACGGATAACCAGCGCCTAATGCGATGTGGCAAGAAGCATTTTCATCTAACAATGTGTTATAAAAGACGCGATTACGATTTGAAATCGGTGAATCGTCTGGAACTAACGCGACTTCCCCTAGATATCTTGAACCTTCATCAGTATCAAGTAAGTCACGTAATACTTCTTCCCCTTTTTCAGCAGAAAAATCTACAACTTTGCCATCTTTAAATGTAAGCGTAAAGCCATCGATCAGCGTTCCGTTATAGCTGAGCGGAAGTTTATTTGTCACATGACCGTTTACACGATTACGATCAGGGGCTGTAAATACCTCTTCAGTTGGGATATTGGCAATAAATTCTTGTCCATCATTTGTGAAACTTGTCGCATCTTGCCATAAATGATTCTTAGGCAAGCCAATTGTTAAATCTGTACCTTCTGAAACATAGTGAAGTGCTGAATATTGTTTGTTTTGTAGATATTTAGCGTGTTCACTTAAGTTTTGGATATGTTGATTCCAGTTTTCAATCGGATCATTACCATCTACACGAACAATGTCTAATAATTCATCAATGAATTTTTCATAAGCTGCTTCAGCATCTAATTCAGGATAGACACGTTGTGCCCATGCTTTGTTCGGATATACGACTACACACCATGGTAAGTCATTATTTTGAATTGCTTCCATATATCCTTTGAATCCTTTTGAATAAGCTTTGCCGAAAGCTGCTTTTTTAGCACTATCTGCATTACTTAATAAATCAGGGTCAGAACTCATTAAAGCTAAGTTCGCAGCACCACGTTTTACATAATCCATACGTTCTTCAATATCATAATCTTTCAAATCATTTTCTTCGAAGTATTCTACAGATTCATGCTCAAATTTTAAACGTCTTAATGTATCATCTGCATATTTTACTCTTACATCAGAAGCGCCGCGTTTGTATGCTGCCTCAACGATATCATGCGTTAATTCTAAAGCATCTACTGATGAACGAATAAATACTGGTTGCCCCTCTTGCACATTCATACCGACATCTACGATAAGTTGTGCATATTGTTTTAGCTTTTCTTGTAATTGTGACATAACAAAGTTCCTCCTTATTCTGACTGCTGTTTGTTCTTACGATTGTCGTAGTTCGCCTAATTCAGATGCGATGGCAGTCACTTCACTTGGTGAAAATTTTTCTTTTGAAGTAACAAAGCTATGAATTTCTTTGATTTTAGCTTCATCTGCATCTTCAAATTTATCAGGATCGATTAGATTAACGTTTACCACGTTTAGTTTCTCTCTGATATCAATGATCATATCTCTATTTGTTTCTGACATTTAAATCACCTCTTTATGTTTATATATTATCAAACTCAACAATTCCTGAAAACTTTTGATAATTTACTCTTTAGATGTTGGTTAAAAACCGATAAGATAATATTATATGGGTTATTTCATCAGAGTTCGGGTAAATATTATCTATGGAACGTTAGGTATACCTTTTATCTATGTTCATCATACGCTTTATTTATCCGGCTGAAAAATAATTTGGAGGTAAAATATGACTACAGTAGCATTTGTCTGTTTAGGCAATATTTGTCGTTCTCCAATGGCTGAAGCAATTATGAAACAACGTCTGAAAGACCGCGGTATAGAAGGCATTGAAGTTGTCTCACGCGGTACAGGCAGTTGGAATTTAGGCCAAGCACCTCACGAAGGAACACAACGCATTTTAAATACTCACAACATACCTTTTGACGGTATGATCAGTGAACTATTTGAATCTACGGATGACTTTGATTACATTATTGCGATGGATCAAAGTAATGTGGATAACATTAAGCGTATCAATCCTGAGTTAAAGGGCCAATTATTCAAATTGTTGGAATTCAGTGATATGGAAGAACAAGATGTACCTGATCCTTACTATACAAATAATTTTGAGGGTGTATTCGATATGGTACAATCATCATGTGATAATTTAATTGATTACATTCTTAAAGACACAAATTCTAAAGAGGGGTAGATAAATTATGAATAACAAATTAGTACCAGGCATTTTATTAGGCGCTTTAGTCGGCGGAGCAATTACATTAGCTGACAAAAATACGCGAAATGCATTAAAAAGCAGTATTCAGAACTTAAAAGAAGGTAAACGTTCTGACAGAGGACCTTCAAAAATCAGCGTAATCAAAGAAGAAGTTCTTTACTGGAAAGATGCTATCGAAGAAATTCGTCGCAATAACCCAGAATTAGAACGTGCATTGAAAAATGCGAAAAACACGTTACAAGAGCGTAAACAAAACGATAAACACTTAAACTAATTATAGGTTTAAGAGCATTACAATGCGTTGACTATAGGGATAAACTTAAGTGAGTTTTACTCATCTAAGTTCTATCCCCCTTTTTTCAACTCATTGACCAACTGAATATAGTAATAAAGGAGTACATGTTATGTCTCATTCAAATGAAAAAGACAAAAATAATAAAAAAGAAGGGATTTTTCAAAAAGTAAAAGAAAAGTCTGAGGGTATTACACACGAAGATCATAATAATTATGTGGCACCGCAAGAATTCAAATCTAAGTCACCAAAAAAATCAAATCAGACATTCTTTGTAGCTAGAAATAACAAACCTGCTAAATATACGAAAGATTCCAATTTCTTTTCATTTTTAATTTATCGAATTGGTAAAGATGATGCGACAGGCTTAGCAGCACAGCTTTCATATTACTTTATGTTATCACTGTTCCCTATGTTGCTATTTTTACTTTCACTTTTACCATTATTCCAAATCGATAGAAATAAAATTGTCGGTATGATTGCAAAAAATGCACCTGCTTCTACAGCGGATCTACTGACAGGTATTATCGAAGATATTATGAAAAATGCCAGCGGCAGTATTTTATCAGTAGGTTTGATTTTGGCACTTTGGTCTGCCTCAAATGGTATGACAGCCTTAATGAACGCGTTCAACGTAGCATATGATGTTGAAGACGGCAGAAACCCTATCGTATTGAAATTAATCAGTGTGCTATTCACTGTGATTATGGGTGCAGTATTTATTGTAGCCTTAATCTTACCAGTTTTCGGTCAACAAATCGGCCATTTATTATTTGGTCCGCTTGGACTTGATAGCCAAGTGAAATGGGTATTTAGTATTTTACGATTCTTATTACCATTTATCGTGATTTTCTTATTATTCTCAACTCTATATGCCCTAGCACCGAATATCAAAATTAAATTCAAATCTGTATTACCAGGTGCACTTTTCGCATCAGTTGTATGGATTCTAGGTACTGCGGCGTTTGGTTTCTACGTTTCAAACTTCTCAAACTACTCTAAAACATACGGCAGTATCGGTGGTATCATCGTGTTAATGTTATGGCTATATATCACTGGTTTCATCATCATTGTCGGTGCTGAGATCAATGCGATTATTAACCAACGCAGAACATTGAAACACGGAGATTCACTTGAAGAACGTGAATTTGAACGTGCAGAAATGCAGAATCCTCATACTGAAAGATAATCATATTACTTAAAGAGCAAGTCACTTTGTATAAAATCAAAGTTGATGTTGCTCTTTTTCTTTTATTTTTTTAAAAACATGTTATTTTATGTATTCATTAGGGTATGATACTATTTGGTTAGTGACATTTTTGTGAACTAGTCATGACAGTCAATTCATCTTGATATAACAAAACAACTAAATTCAGGATACAGGAAGTGTAAATAAGATGACATTATTAGACAGTATTTTATCTTACAATAAGGAATTTGTGGAAAACAAAGAGTTTGAAAACTATTCCACAAGTAAAAAACCAAATAAAAAAGCAGTATTATTCACTTGTATGGATACACGTTTACAAGACTTAGGCACAAAAGCTTTAGGTTTTAATAACGGAGATTTAAAAGTAGTCAAAAATGCAGGCGCTATTATTACGCATCCATACGGTTCTACAATTAAAAGTTTATTAGTTGGTATTTATGCATTAGGTGCTGAAGAAATTATTATTATGGCACACAAAGACTGCGGCATGGGTAGTTTAGACGTAAATACTGTAAAAGATGCAATGAAAGAACGTGGCGTTACTGATGAAACGTTTGATATTATCAAACACTCTGGTGTAGACGTGGACAACTTCTTAGAAGGCTTCGAAAACGCAAGTGATAATGTTAAACATAATATTGATATGCTTTATCATCATCCATTATTTGATAAAAAAGTACCAATTCATGGTCTTGTGATTGATCCGCATACTGGCGAATTAGAATTAATCCAAGATGGCTATGAACTGGCAGAAAAAAATAAATAGTACATAAACTGTATTATGGATAATACAAAGGCAAGATTGAAAGCACTCATTTTCAATCTTGCCTTTTCTTTTATTGAATTAAATCGTGTTGGAATGCGTAAATAACAGCTTGTGTTCTGTCTTGAACTTCTAGCTTGCTTAATATATTACTCACATGTGTTTTAACTGTTTTAATCGTAATATGTGACGCACTGGCGATTTCTTGGTTAGAATAACCTTTTGCGATTAACAATAAAATTTCCATTTCTCTATCTGTTAATAATTCATATAATTCAGCACGTTGATTCATGCGATTACGCATTTTAACAAGTACTTCCGCTTCAAACACCGCTTCGTTACGATATGTTTTACGAATCGCTTCTGCGATATCACTTGCGCTCGTCGTTTTTAGAATATAACTGTCTACCCCAGCGTCTAAAGCACGATACACTTCATTATCCTCAATATAACTTGTCAGCATCAATACTTTAATCTGAGGTAAATCTTTTTTAATCTGCATTGTGGCTTCTACGCCATCCATGTCTTCCATCAACAAATCCATCAAGATTAAATCAGGCTGTAATTCATGAGCTTTTTCAATTGCTTCTTTACCTGATTTGCCTTCCCCGACGACTTCGATATCAGGTTGTGTAGATAAATAACTTGAGATGCCGATACGAACCATTTCGTGGTCATCGACAAATAATACTTTAATCGCCATTATTTTCCTCCTTATTCAATGGAGCCTTCACTTCAATTCTTGTCCCTGCCCCAGGCAAAGAAACAATATGCAGTGTTGCCCCGATTTCTAATGCTCGCTCTCGCATATTCTTCAATCCATAGCTTTTCTCCATTTTTTCATCTACATCAAAGCCTTTACCATCATCTTGAATACGCAATAATAGATAATCATCTTTATTAAATAAATCTATCGTTAATTTTGTGCCTTCTGCATGTCGCAGTGTATTGGAAATCCCTTCTTGGGTGATACGGAATAAATGATCTTCTATGCCTTTTGGTACCTCAAAGTCTTCAATATCATAAACTACTTTCATAGGCACTTTCTTTTGTAAGTCCACAACAAGATCTTTAATTCCTTCCCCAAGTGAGCGATCTTTTAAGCCAAGCGGTCTTAAATGTAATAACAATGCACGCATTTCTAGTTGCGAATCTTGTACCATCTTTTCTAATGTCGGAATTTGCTGATCAAGCGGCGGTTCAAGTGGTGATTCCTTAATCGCCGATAACATCATACTTGCCGCAAATAATTGCTGACTAACTGAATCATGCAATTCCCTAGCTAAACGCTGGCGTTCATCTTCTATAATTTTCTTCACTTTAACGTCATTTAAATTATATGTTTCGTTGGTCAAATCTTGTGTTTTAATACGTAGTCGATGTAACTCTTGGTTTAATGGCACAAGTGTATGATAGATATCCAAAGTTTCTTGGTAGAGTTCGATATTTTGATCATTAATACCGACAACTTCCCCTTCAATGGAATGTTCAATTTGTGTTTTAATCCAATCATTTTGTTCGTTCACTTTATACGCTAACACAGAACCAACAATAATACTCATCAAAATCACTATAATATTTAAAAATAAGAAAACAGGAATGCCGAAAATCTGCGTGTAAAACATTCCTTGAAAGTAGATGATGTTGACGAATACTTTGTCTATAAAAAAGAAAATCGCTAATATACTATAGTTCAATATCAGCATCGAACCGATGGCTCTGATATAGTGGTTCATCTATAAACCACCTCAACATCACCAATAAATGTCGAAGTATAAATATTGATGTTATAGTTTTCTTCTTTTGTTTCTTCAGTCATTTGGATATGATTATTTTCAATCTTAACCGTATTCTGATTCACAGTCGCATTACCATAAAACGCTGCTGCGTGAAGATTGATATTGTAATTCATCGGCACAATAATTTGAATCTTACCAATGAAGTGTCTCATCACAATCGTGTTATTTTCTTTAATATTTGCTGCTTTCGTTAAATCAATATGGATATCGCCGATGCCATGTTGAATTTGCAAGTCTTCCCACTTATAAACATAAACAGGAGTTCTTTGATTACCGAACCATTTTTGTTTAATAAATTGCGGTGAAGTAACTTCTTCATCAGAAGCAATAATCTTCATCGGTTTAAATTTGAAGACGATATAACGAATAATAATCAGCACTAAGAAAATAAAAAGAATAATAATCGTATATTTGTTAGAGAGCAGTGTAAAGGCAATCATTAATACACCAATCCAAAAGGCCAACAGACCTCGGACTTTATGGAAATAAAGATAGCCTACGTACATTAAGATAATCCCTAATAATAATACGAGAATAAAGCCGATTTTTTCAAAAAAGATATAGTAAAAATTGGCTATAATCATTAATGCTGTAAATATTATCAACATCTCAGTTGAGATATACTTATTGGTCATGTTTCGCCACCTTTTCTATGCAACTAAACTCATTTGTGCAATCATATCACATTCTCTTTCAAGCGTAATACGTGTTTTATTTTGCTCTGATAAATCTGCTTCAATTCTTGCACAATCAGATTCTGCTTCGTTTAAGTCATGCATTAATGCAGACAACTCTGCATTATTGATATTTTCCATGCGTTGTACATTGCTGATTTGATATTGATCCATCAAATCGATGTATTTATTTTCTACTTCAGTTGTCAATTGTTCAATATATGCCACGATGTTTTGTCTTTTGCGGTTTAAATAAGCGATATATTGTTTAGTTGAATGTAACTTTCTGTTTAAATGCGCTTGGCAATTCGTAATACTGTATTTAACTGTAGTGTGATAAAGTTTGTCTAAATAAATTGCTATGATATTCATGGAATCACCTCATTTATGATTGATTCCATTATAAAATAATTCCAGACGCCTCACGATAGGCTCTGGAACCATTTTACTTTCATACTTTAGTCCTAATTCCCATAATACCAAGGAATTATTCTTCTGTTTTATCTATTTTCGTTGTTAATAATGGACCATCTTTCGTCACAATAACCGTATGTTCGATTTGTGCGACATAACTTTTATCGCTTGTTTCAAAAGCCCATTCATTTTTACCTTCAGTTACAAATGTTGCATTAGAAGAAATGAAAGGTTCTACTGCAATCACAGTACCTTCTTTTAGTAATGTTTTATCTTTTGGATCATAGTAGTTTAGAACGTAATTAGGTGCTTCATGTAGTGAACTGCCTACACCATGACCTGTTAAGTTACGGATAACTTTCAAATCATTTTTACGTGCAGTTGCGTGTACTGCTTTACCGATTTGACTTAGTTTGCTGCCTGGTTTGATTTTTTTCATTGCATTGTCAAACGCTTCTTCAGCAACTTCACATACTTTTTGTTTCATCGGGTCACTTGGTTCACCCACAACAAATGAAATACCAGTATCTGCGTAATAACCATTTTTTAATGCAGATACATCTATATTAACTAAATCCCCTTCACGGATTTTGCGTTTACCTGGAATACCATGTGCCACTTCTTCATTTACACTGATACAAGTTTGACCAGGGAAATTTTCATCATGGATAGGTGCAGACAAAGCACCGTGTTGTTCAAATAAATCTTTAGCAATGTTATCTAATTCTTTAGTTGTTACACCCGGTTTTGTTGCTTCTTGCATTGTATCTCTGACTAATGCACAAATATATCCGATTTCTTTTAAGCCTAATAATTCTTCTTCTGTTTTTACAATCATGTGCGATCCCTTTCCTTATTCAATAATTGATAATGCAGCGCACGTGCGCTTATATGTCTCATTATGATACGAAATTATCATAATTAACACTCATTCTTTCTTATTATAGCAAAAAATGTTTGTTATACTAAATCTGTAAGAAGCAGTTCATTCGTTAATAACTGCAAATGGAACTATGTTGCAACAAAGTTGCCGACATCAAGTGAGGTAAATTTTTTTATGACACAAGACAAATGGTATCGCAAAATTATCGGCGCAAGAACTATCAAAACTGGACTTGCCACATTTTTGACAGCCTTCTTTTGCATGGCGCTCAATCTTAACCCGATTTATGCCACTTTAAGCGCCATCGTCACCATTGAACCAACCGCAAAAGCATCACTCAAAAAAGGATATAAACGTTTGCCTGCGACTGTTATCGGTGCGCTCTTAGCTGTACTCTTTACGTATATTTTCAGTGATAAATCAGCACTTGCTTATGCGATGAGCGCCACCTGTACAATCTTTATTTGCGCAAAATTAAAATTACATGATGGTATTACAGTTGCGACTTTAACCGCTATGGCCATGATACCAGGTATTGGAGATCATTATTTATTTAATTTCTTCTCACGACTTTTAACAGCGGTCATCGGTTTGGTTACAGCTGGTTTGGTAAACTTAATTGTTTTACCGCCGAAATACTACCATCAAGTTGCTGAGAACGCACAAAAAGTTGAAACAGATATGTATCATCTCTATAGTCTACGTTTAAAAGAATTGGTGAATGAAAAATTTAATTCTACTAAAACTAATCAAAAATTAGAAAAATTACTTTCAGCCATCTTGCGAGTAGACACATTAATTCGTTACCAAAAAGACGAATTAGAATACCACAAAGACCAAGAAGATTGGGTTAAACTTAAAGCACTGTCTAATCGTGCACATACAGATCGCCTGTTTATTACCCATTTATCTAACATTGTCTATTTGCCTAAGAACACTAAGTTTCACTTCACGAAAGCTGAACAAACAGCTATCTTGAACATCGCAGAAAGTATCAGTGAAATTATAGAAACAGGTGGTTTTGAACGTGTAGATGAAGATGCTGAAATATTAAAACGCAGTGTGATTCGTTTAGATGAATTTGAAAAACAACAAGTTAAAAGCCATATCATTTATGAAATTCTCATGACTTATCGTATTCTCGATGAACGTTATGCTTAACAGAAAAGGTCACTTTTTGAACTGATTTTCAAAAAGTGACCTTTTTATTTAAATTATAGCTTTTAGTGCTATCTTGTATTTCTTATTTATTTTCAAAGCGATCGACAATGGCTTGTTTAGCCGCTTCTTCCGCAGTATTATCCAATTGACGCGGTTCAAATGGAATACCTTTACGAATACATGCTTGCTCTAATAAGTAATCTGTAATTTCATGGTTCTTCGGTAAAATAGGGCCATGTAAATAAGTGCCTAACAAGTTTTTATAACGTATACCTTCTTTACCGTCTTCATCGTTATTACCAAATCCATGCGTTACTTTTCCTAATGTATCATAGTTATGATACGTTCTGCCGCCGTGATTTTCAAAACCGACAATTGTTCCGAATGTATCACTTTCAATGACAATATCACCTGTCAGACGTTCTTTTTTAGATTGTGTATAAAAATCTAAAATACCTAGGCCTTCAAGCTCTGTCCCATCAGGTGTGATGTACTTATTACCTAAGAATTGATAACCGCCGCAAATTGTTAATCCAGGCATTCCTTCTTCTATGGCATCTTTCAATTTACTTTTGATTTTACTTAATTCTTTCGTCGCAAGCGCTTGTTCACGGTCACTGCCGCCGCCGATAAAGAAGATATCACATCCATCAAAAGTTACACCTTCTGTTTCATTGACTTCAACAACGTTCAATTTGATATTGCGCCATTTTGCGCGTTGTTTTAATGCGATGATATTACCGATATCGCTATATAAATTCAATTTATCTGTCATAAAATGATATAACGTTAATTCATTCATCTTTGTTCCCTCATTTCAAACGAACGGTTTAATTGCTCTAACATCGGCGCAAGTGATGTATAGTTCGGAATTGCGACAGTCTTACTTGGATAATCCATTGTTTTAGCTGTCGCTTTATAAATATCACGTTCTACAATAACTGGTACATCCACTTCAGCAAGTTTTAAACGTAATTGTAATTCTTCAGCACGATTACCTGTGACAATAATTGCTTCAATATCTTGTTCGCTTAGTTTTTCAAAGTCAGCATCGTAAATCCATGAAATATCTCTGCCATCTGCCGCATGGTCATTTAAGCTGATGACATAGACTTTTTTGCCTTCAAGCTGTTCGCCCATAGATAAACTTGCATTCATCCCTGCTGGGTTTTTCGCCAAATTAATCATAGCTTCTTTTGAACCTGATTTGAAATACTGCATACGTCCATTATCTGATGTATATGTTTCAAAGCCTTTACGGATAGATTCATCATTTAAACCTAATTCACGTAAAACACTATACGCTGCGATGGCGTTATAAGCATTAAAGTCACCAGCAATTTTCATATCGAATGTTGTATCACCAATCGTTAAATGAATAAAAGGTGATACTGTGAACTTAGACACTTCATACTTCGGTTGCTCACGTTTAAAACCACATTCGCAATGATAATGACCGATTTGATTATAGTGAATATAATCATACACTAATAAGCGACCACAGTTCGGACAATATTTGCTTTCATTCATCGTACTTTGTTCAAACTCATGTGCATGTGCTTTCATGCCGTAATATACATTAGATTCACTCGCAATTTTTAAACGACTCACAAATGGATCATCGGCATTCAATAATAGTTTAATGCCTTTATGACTGATGGCTTCTGCGATGTTGTTAACCATAATATCAATTTCACCGAAACGATCCATTTGATCGCGGAAGAAGTTCGTGAAGACCATCATTGTCGGTGTCATTTCTTTTAACACTCTTGGTATAGAACCTTCATCGATTTCAATAATTGCAATTTTTGTATTTGGTTGGGATTGTACGATGAATGCAGATGTAATCCCTGCAGCCATATTCGCACCTTCATTATTATGAATTATTTTTATATTATTGGCCTTTAATGTATGACCTATTAAATTCGACGTGGTTGTTTTACCGTTTGTACCACTAATAAATACAACATCATCGACTTGTTCTGCTAAATTTCGTAATATATTTTTATCAATTCTTCTGGCTACTTGCCCTGGTAAATCTGTACCGCGTTTCCCTACAGCACGGCTGGCTCTGCGCGCTAACTTGGCTAAGTTGATCGCCGTCCATTGTCTCATTCGCTTCACTCCTCTAAATATCAACCTGAATAATTATAACACGTCTCAGACTTTAATTAAAAATATTCTATAAACACTATCAAAGTCAAACACTTGACTCTCACTTTCCTATCCAGTAGTATTTTATTACTTAAATCATCACATATAGAAAGGTCGAATTACTTTTGAAACACCAAAATGCATTTGTTGCGTTGGACTTTGAAACCGCAAACGGTAAGCGTACAAGTATTTGTTCCATCGGTATGGTTAAAGTAGTTGAAAATGAAATTGTTGAAACGTTTTATACATTAGTGAATCCCAAGGACTACTTTTCTAATCAAAACATCAATGTACATGGCATTAAACCTCAAGATGTTGAAACAGCGCCTGACTTCAATTTTGTGTTGCCTTACATGATGCAGTTTATAGATAATTTACCAGTTGTTGCGCATAATGCCGCATTTGATATGACAGTAATGCATGCCAGCATTCAAGCCTTAGGTATACAGACACCTAATATGACTTACTTCTGTTCACTACAACTTGCTCGTAGAACCATTAATAACCGACGATACGGTTTAAAATACATGATGGATTATTATCATTTAGATTTTCATGGACACCACGATGCTTTAAATGATGCGAAAGCTTGTGCCATGATAACTTTCAGATTACTGAAGCACTACAACAGTTTATCTGACATGCTTGCAGTCTATGGTAAAAATTTAACAGATAAAGGATAACCGATTGAACTTACCTGAATAAATGTTCAACCGGTTATTTTTTCTAAAGAAAATCATATATCGACATATTTTGATATTCTGTTTTTTCTAAATTACCCACTGTTACACCAATTAGCCTGATGGGTACCTCTGGATCTTTAAGTTCGTTGTAAAGTGTATAAGCAATATTATAAATATCAATCTCATTTCTAACCGGATCTCTTAAGCTACGTTGTCTCGATAATGTTTCAAATTGATGTGTTTTAATTTTTACCGTTACAGTTTTGCCTGATTTTTGAATACGACTCAATCGTTCTGCTGTCTTCTCACTTAACTCTCTGACTTTCAATAATATTTCTTCATCATCATTAACGTCAGTTGTAAAGGTTCTTTCAGTGCCGACTGATTTACGGATACGATGTGCTTTAACAATATTAGTGCCGCGTCCTCTGGCCTTCTCGTATAATCCATGCCCACGTTTACCAAATATCCGTATTAATTCGCGTTCATCTTTTTTATATAAGTCTTTACCGTTGTAGATGCCATGTTCATGCATAATGGCTTTGGTTGCTTTACCGACACCTGGGAAACCGCCGATATCTAAATTCATTAATATCTCGTGGACATTTTGATAATTAATAATCATCATACCGTTCGGTTTATTCATACCACTGGCGAGTTTAGCGAGGAATTTATTGTAGGAAATGCCGGCTGAAGCGGTTAATCCGGTCTTTTCCCAAATATCATTTCTAATATACTGTGCAATGGCAGATGCTGGAAGATCCGGACGTACCAGATGCGTGATATCTAAATAAGCTTCATCTAGCGATAATGGTTCAACGACTTCAGTATAACTTTTAAAGATATCCATAATTTCTTTAGAGGTTGCTCTGTAAACATCAAAGCGAGGTTGAATATAATAACCATTCGGACAAAGTTTATGTGCTTGTGCCATTGGCATCGCAGAATGCACCCCATACTTTCTCGCTTCATATGAGGCCGTTGTCACAACGCCTCGGCCACTTGCCTTTCCTCCGACAATGACAGGCTTCCCTCTCAATTTAGGATTATCCCTCACTTCTACTTGCGCATAAAAATAATCCATATCAATATGCACAATACGTCGCTCTTCCATACCATTCACCTCCATTAAACAATGTACTTATCATCTATTATATATTATCTTGGCAAGCTTTAATTATTTATTACCTATGACATGTTTGAATTTCACTAAAATACGATAATTAATTTCATCAATTATTAATTATATTGCATTTACATTACCTTAACAAAAAGAATTCATTTGTTTTTTGTTTAACTTTATTATAAAAAGATATAACTAACTAGACTCGAGTACTTAATTGTTCTTTAGTCGCCAAATCATGTTAGAAGGAGGATTCAATATGACAAACAATGAAAACAAAATGAGTCATGAAGAAGCTGGACGTAAAGGTGGAGAAAAAACAGCATAAGAATACAACTCAGAACACTTCCAAGAGATTGGTCAAAAAGGCGGAGAAGCTCAATCTAACACAAGTCAATCACAATCAGACAATAATCAATCAAATTCTAACAATGGATCAAACGATGAAAATAAAATGAGTCACGAAGAAGCTGGACATAAAGGTGGAGAAAAAACAGCTGAAGAATACAGTTCAGAACATTTCCAAGAAATCGGCCGTAAAGGCGGAGAAACGACTTCAAAAGAAAATAATGATAACTAATATTCAATAAAGAGGCCGGGGTCGCACCAAGCCTCTTTCCTATACATAACCGCACAAAATAAACGAGGCATCTTCTATGTGAAAAAACCTCGTTGTTTCGATATACATAATTTTTGATTATAATCTTTCAAACAATGCTACTGTCTCAATATGTGTTGTTTGTGGGAACATATCGACAGGCGTGATTTCTTTTAAAGCATAGTTTTGCGCAAGAATTTGGGCATCACGTTGTTGTGTAGCTGGATTGCATGAAATATAGACAATGCGTTTCGGATTTAATTCTAACAGTGTGTTTAAGAATGTTTCGTCACAACCTTTACGAGGCGGATCGACCATGACAACATCAGGTTGAATGCCTTGTTGTTTCCAGTCTAAAATCACTGATTCAGCTTTACCGCAGACAAAAGTTGTATTATCGTAGCCATTCAATTGCGCATTTTTCTTCGCATCTTCAATTGCGGCAGGAACGACTTCAACACCATAGACATGTTTCGCTTTATCTGCCATATATAATCCAATAGTACCTATACCGCAATACGTATCAAGTACTGTTTCTTCGCCTGTTAATTGTGCGTATTTCATCGCTTGATTATATAATTTAACTGTTTGTGATGAATTGATTTGATAGAATGACTGATCGCTGATTTCAAATTCCACTGAATCCAACTCATCAATAATTTCATCTTTACCATATAATGTTTTTGATGTTTTGCCCATTATCACATTTGAATGTGTTTCATTGATATTTTGAATGACACTTTTAATATTCGGCATCGCATTGACCAATTTCTCAACAATCGGTTTAGCTTGTTTAAACTTTTTACCGTTCGTCACAAAAATAATCATCACTTCACGTGAGACATGGCCTACTCGAATAATGACATGACGTAATAAACCTTGTTTCTTTCTTTCATTATAAATGGATACGTCATGCTCTTTCAGTAAGGCACGAATCGAACGCATCAATTGGTTTTGAATGCTGTCTTGAATAATACATTCATCCATATCAATAATATCGTGACTGCGTTGGCGATAGAAGCCCATAATCGCATCTTGTTCTTTATTCAAGCCGACAGGAATTTGTGATTTATTTCGATAGTTCCAAGGATTCATCATGCCGATCGTATCATTGATAACCGTTTGCTCAAACTTTCCTTTACGGTGAAATAGATTCACAACTTGATTACGTTTCATTGTTAATTGTGATTGATAATCTAAGTGTTGCAGCTGGCAGCCTCCGCATTTGTTATAGTAAACACATGGAGGCGTCACACGTTCAGCACTTTCTTTATGAATCTCTAATAATTTACCAATCGCAAAGTTTTTATTTACTTTGATTAATTTATATTCAATTTCTTCATTAGGCAAGGCATTCGGCACAAAGACTGGGTAACGGTCTATTTTGACTACACCATGTCCTTCATGCGTTAAGTCGATAACCTCGCCTGTAAAGATTTGATTTTTCTTTAATGTTTCCACTCTGTAACCTCCATAGAAAAAAGGTCAGGCTTGTGATTAAGTCCTAACCTTTCATCTGCTTACTTCTCTAATCTTGTTCAATTAATTCTTTATTATCTACATTAGCCGGTGTATATACTTCAATATGCTGCTTTAAATTTAAGAAATTGGCAGGTAATTGACCACCATACTCCCCATCTACATTAAGTGGCATTTGTTCAAAAGATGATACATTAACTGATTTTGCTTTTTCATATGTGACTTTCGGATGTTTAATATGTTCCCCTCTTGAAGCTAAAGTCATGATATGACCCAGTTCTGCTAAATTCGCTTTTTCAACGATAATCAACGTAAAATAACCGTCGTCCAATTTCGCATCTGGAACTAATTTTTCAAAGCCTGCCATTGAATTTGTCAATCCAAGTAAAAACAACAGGATTTCACCTTGGAAGACTTTTTGATCATATTCAATACGGACATCCACATTTTTCATTTGCGGCAACATTTCCATACCTTTGATGTAGTAAGCAAATGGTCCAACAAATGTTTTTAATTTACTAGAAGTTTCATAAGAGACTTCAGTAATACGTCCACCTGCAGCTAAATTAATAAAATATCGGCTATTCATTTTACCGATATCTACTTTAACTGTATGTCCTTTAATAATGACATCTACTGCACTTAATATATCAGTGGGTAAATGTAAGGCACGACCAAAATCATTTACCGTTCCCATTGGAATGACACCGATTTTAGGACGATTCGGATGTTCGGCTATCCCATTAACCACTTCGTTTAATGTGCCGTCACCACCAGCAACGATGAGCATTTCATAATCTTCATGCAATGCGCGTTTTGCTTCAATCGTCGCATCTCCTGCTTTTTGCGTTGCATATGCACTTGTTTCAAATCCTGCTTGTTCCATTTTAATCAAGACTTCTGGAAGCATTTTTTTAAACAATTCCTTGCCTGAAGTCGGATTATAAATAATTCTAGCTCGTTTTCTCATAAATAATCCCTCATCATTTTTACTCAATTTCAATTTTAAATGATTTCCGCTTCAGTTGAAAGTATTAATGGTTGAAATCAATGAAATTCGTTTTTGAAACCACCTTATCAAAATAAAAAACCCACAGAGATTACAATCAGTAATCACTGCAGGTTATACCATCAATTAGCGTTTATCTAATTCTTGTTGTAATAATTTGTTAACGATTTGAGGGTTGGCTTGACCTTTAGACGCTTTCATAATTTGACCGACTAAGAAGCCTTTCGCACGGCCTTTACCGTTTTTGAAGTCTTCAACAGATTGAGGGTTATTATCTAATGCTTCTGTTACAAAGTTTAATAATACAGACTCATCTGAGATTTGAACTAAACCTTTATCTTCCATGATTTGTTTAGCATCTCCGCCATTTTCAGCTAATTCTGGGAAGACTTTTTTCGCGATTTTACTGCTCATAGTGCCGTCTTCAATCAACTTAATCATACCAGCTAAGTTTTCAGGTGTTAATTTTGTATCTTGAAGTTCAACTTGGTTTTTGTTCAAGTACTCATTAACGCCACCCATTAACCAGTTAGAAGTTAATTTTACATCAGCGCCATGCTCAACTGCTTCTTCGAAGAAATCAGACATTTCTTTCGTTAATGTTAAGACATGCGCATCATACGCAGGTAATCCGAATTCTTCAACATATTTTTTCTTACGTACGTCTGGTAATTCTGGAATTGTTTGACGTACACGTTCTTTCCATGCATCGTCAATGTATAATGGTACGATGTCTGGTTCTGGGAAGTAACGATAGTCATCTGAACCTTCTTTAACACGCATTAAGATAGTTTTACCAGTAGACTCATCGAAACGACGTGTTTCTTGAAGTACTTCGCCGCCATTTAATAGTTCTTCTTCTTGGCGTTTTTCTTCATATTCTAAACCTTTACGTACATAGTTGAATGAGTTCAAGTTTTTCAATTCAGCTTTTGTACCGAATTCTTCTTGACCATATGGACGTAATGAAATGTTAGCGTCACAACGTAATGAACCTTCTTCCATTTTACCGTCAGATACGCCAGTATATTGAATAATTGAACGTAATTTTTCAAGGTAAGCATAAGCTTCTTGAGGTGAACGGATATCGGGCTCAGATACGATTTCGATTAACGGTGTACCTTGACGGTTTAAGTCTACTAATGAATAACCGTCTTTATGTGTTGATTTACCCGCATCTTCTTCCATATGAAGACGTGTGATACCGATACGTTTTGTTTCACCATCTACTTCGATATCAATGTAACCATGTTCCCCGATAGGTTGGTCAAATTGTGAAATTTGGTAAGCTTTCGGGTTATCTGGATAGAAATAGTTTTTACGATCGAATTTAGATTCAGTCGCAATTTCCATGTTTAATGCCATTGCAGCACGCATTGCCCAGTCAACGGCACGTTCGTTTACAACTGGAAGCACACCAGGGTATGCTAAGTCGATCACATTCGTATTTGTGTTTGGTTCTGCTCCGAAATGTGCTGGTGATGGAGAGAACATTTTAGAATCTGTTTTCAGTTCAACGTGGACTTCTAGTCCAATGACTGTTTCAAAATGCATCATTAACACTCCTTATAAATTTTGATATGCATCATGTAAGTTGTATTGTTGTTCGAATTGATGAGCAACACGGTAAAGTGTTTTTTCATCAAACGGTTTGCCGATAAACTGTAATCCGATCGGTCTGTTATTAGTTTGTCCGCAAGGTACTGAAATACCTGGTAAGCCGGCAAGGTTAACTGGAGTAGTTAATAAGTCGTTTGCATACATTGTCAACGGATCATTGATTTCTTCACCTAAGTTGAAGGCAGCTGTTGGTGTTGTAGGACCAACGACTACATCATAGTCTTCAAATACTTTGTCAAAGTCTTGACGAATTAACGTTCTGACTTTTTGTGATTTTTTGTAGTAAGCATCGTAGTAACCTGAACTTAACGCGAATGTACCAAGTAAAATACGACGTTTAACTTCTTTACCGAAGCCTTCACTACGTGAGAATTTATAAAGTTCATCTAATGTTTGTGCTTCTTTTGAATGGTAACCATAACGAATACCATCGAAACGAGATAAGTTAGATGAAGCTTCTGATGATGCAATAACATAGTAAGATGGAATACCATAGCCAGTATTTGGTAATGATACTTCTTCTACGATTGCACCTTCACCTTCTAAAATTTCAACAGCGTTACGTACCGCTTCTTTCACTTCATCAGATACACCTTCACCTAAATATTCTTTAGGTAAAGCAATTTTCATACCTTTAATATCTTTACCGATATCTGAAGTGAAGTCATTATCTTCAACTGGAGCACTTGTAGAATCGTTTTTATCTACACCTACAATTGTTTCTAAAACAATTGCATTATCTTTAACATTACGTGTTAAAGGTCCGATTTGGTCTAATGAAGATGCGAATGCAACTAAACCAAAACGTGATACACGACCGTATGTCGGTTTCATACCCACGATACCGCAGTATGCTGCTGGTTGACGAATAGATCCACCAGTATCTGAACCTAATGAGAATGGAACTAAACCTGCTGCTACAGCTGCTGCTGAACCACCTGATGATCCACCTGGCACTGCTTTATGATCGAATGGGTTAACTGTTTTCTTGAAGTAAGAAGTTTCAGTTGAACCACCCATTGCAAATTCGTCCATATTTAATTTACCGATTAATACTGCATTTTCAGCATGTAATTTTTTCATTACTGTTGATTCATAAATCGGTACAAAGCCTTCTAACATTTTACTTGCACATGTTGTTTCTAGACCTTCTGTAATAATGTTATCTTTGATACCCATTGGGATACCGAAGAGTTTACCTTCCATTTGGTCTTTCGCTTGCAATTCATCCAGCTCTTCAGCTTTCTTGATTGCATTCTCTTTATCTAAAGCTAAGAATGATTTAATTGTCGGATCTGTTTCTTCAATTGCATCATAAATATCTTTTACAACTTCAGAAGGTTTGATTTCTTTGTTCTTAATCATTTCGCTTAACTTTTCAACTGATTCATAACGAATAGACATTACGCATCCTCCCCGTTGATAACTGATGGTACTTTAAATTGACCATCTTCTGTTTCTTTTGCATTTTTGAGCGCAAGCTCTTGAGGAATGCCTTTAACTGCTTTATCCTCTCTTAATACATTTTGTAAATCTAATACGTGATACGTCGGTTCTACATCGCTTGTATCAGCTGTATCGATTTGTTGGGCAAAGTTTAGGATTGTTTCTAATGTGTCTTGCATTTCTGTTGTTTCCTCTGGTGAAATATGAAGTTTAGACAAATTTGCAATATGTTCAACTTCTTCACGTGATACTCTAGCCATTAATGAACTGCCTCCTTATTAATACTTCATCATAAAATTGTATCAAAAAAACTGTCAAAAATCTAAATTTTTTAGTTCAAAATACCCACATATCAGGTAATGACTCCCCTTTAACTTAATCATTCTGAACTTCAATTGCAAATCATTACCATTAATTCAACAGAAGCTTTGATGTAATACGAACGTTTATACATTCAAAATTATAAAAATACTACTAATGTGCTTTAAAGCATTGAAAACCTTTTCATTACAGAAAGCGTTTAAAATGCCACTGTTGAGCGGTTTATATTTAACATTGTTATAAAATAACTATTCCCTTTTTTCAGAATTGTTGTATAATAATGCGTATACATTGAATCATCAATGAGAAAAAGGGGGAAACCACGATGTTTATTTTAGGTACTTCAGTGAGTAGCCAAATCGATGCTGACTGGCAAACATACATCATGATTGGTGTATACTTTATCATTCTAGTTATCATCGGTATCTATGGTTACAAACAGTCAACGGGAAATTTAAGCGAATATATGTTGGGAGGCCGAAACATCGGCCCGTACATTACAGCGCTGTCAGCCGGAGCTTCTGATATGAGCGGCTGGATGATTATGGGATTGCCTGGTTCTGTCTATGCGACAGGATTATCCGCAATTTGGATTACGATCGGTTTAACACTGGGAGCATATTTGAATTACTTTATTGTCGCACCAAGATTACGTGTTTACACAGAAATTGCAGGCAATGCGATTACCTTGCCAGACTTTTTCAAAAATAGATTAGATGATCATTCAAACATTATTAAAATTATCTCTGGTCTCATTATTGTCGTTTTCTTTACGTTATATACGCATTCCGGGTTTGTATCTGGAGGTAAATTATTTGAAACTGCATTCGGACTGAATTATCGATACGGCTTGATTATGGTAGCTGTTATCGTTATTTTTTACACTTTTTTAGGCGGTTACTTAGCTGTTTCAATTACTGACTTCTTCCAAGGTGTCATCATGTTGATTGCGATGGTTATGGTTCCAATCGTAGCTTTATTAAAATTAAATGGTTGGGATACATTCTCACAAATCGCAGATATGAAACCTACTAACTTGGACTTATTCAGAGGAACTACTGTTTTAGGTATTATCTCACTCTTCTCGTGGGGGTTAGGTTACTTCGGTCAACCTCACATTATCGTTCGTTTTATGTCGATTAAATCTTTTAAACTCTTACCAACTGCGCGTCGTGTTGGAATTTTATGGATGGCAGTCGGACTTGCGGGTGCATGTTTAGTCGGTTTGACTGGTATCGCATTTGTGCCAGACTACAATGTTACACTTCACGATCCAGAAACACTATTTATTATCATGAGCCAGATTTTATTCCATCCATTAGTCGGCGGCTTCTTATTAGCAGCCATTTTAGCAGCAATTATGAGCACGATTTCTTCACAACTGCTTGTAACATCAAGTTCATTAACTGAAGACTTCTATAAATTGATTCGTGGTAAAAAAGCAAACGCACAAAAACACGAAAAAGAATTTGTATTAGTCGGTCGTTTGAGTGTTATGGCTGTAGCGATTGTCGCAATTTGGATCGCATGGTCACCTAACGATACGATTTTAAACTTAGTTGGTAACGCTTGGGCAGGCTTCGGAGCTTCATTTAGTCCACTTGTTTTGTTCTCACTTTATTGGAAAGGTTTAACACGAGCTGGCGCAGTCAGTGGTATGGTAGCAGGCGCATTAACTGTTATTGTTTGGATTGTCTTCATCAAACCAATGGCTGATGTTTCAGAAATCTTCGGTATGTATGAAATCATTCCAGGGTTTATTATGAGTGTCGTAGTTACTTACTTGGTCAGCAAGTTTACACAAAAACCAAGTACACGTACAGTCAATGAATTAGATGAAGTTAAACAAATTTTGCATAGCTAATTAAAAATCATTAATCAATACAATGGGCAGGAACTTCTCGTTCCTGCCCTATTTGTGTTATAAGCAGCTGCATTTCCTTTTCACTTAATCTGCTAAGCTTATAGCTTAGTTGTTTGAATCATCATGTTTCGCATAAGATTGGCTAGTGATTTGACCACCATTCACAATCACATCTTCCTTAGGGAATGGCGTTTCATCAAAGAAGTGTGTTAATAAATCTTTAACACCTTTTTCAATACGTAATTGTGCTTCAATAACCATTCCTGAATAATGAATAGTCATCGCATTACGCGGCATCGTTCTCCACGGATGATCTGAAGGTGCAGGTTGTGGATACCATACATCTCCACCATAGCCTTGAAGATGATTTTCTTCTATCATTTTAACTACTTCTTCTTTGTTTACTATCTTACCGCGTGCACAGTTTACAATATAGCTGCCATCTTTCATTTGACTGATTGTATTATAATCAAATAAATCATCTGTTTCAGGGGTAAGTGGTGTTGTAATAATCAACACATCACTTTTATGCACTAACTCATCAAAATTCACATATTTTGAGAAGTCTGTATCTTCTTGGCTAGAACGTCTATAGTGAATAATATCTACGTTAAACGGTTTTAAACGTTCTCCAACTAAACGACCAATTCTGCCTAAACCAAAAATACCAATCGTTTTATTTTGAAGTTCAAAGGCATGGTTCGTTACTTGTGTTAAGTTCCAACCACCCTCTTCTGATTGGCGATGACCTTCTTCGTAATTTCTAACTAAGATTAATGTTGTCATCACAATATGTTCAGCTACACTAACCGTGTTTGAGTCTGTGACTTCTACCACTGAAATATCATGTTCGCTTGCTGCTTCTAAATCCACATGGTCAGAACCTACACCTGCAGTGATTGCTAATTTTAAGTTAGGTGCTTGTTCAATACGTTCTTTTGTCATATATGCAGGGTAAAATGGCGCGCTAATAACAACGTCCATATCTTTAAGATGTTGATCTAAATCATCTTCTCCATCTTTCAATACGACCAATTCATGTCCACGTTCTTCTAAAAAAGGACGTAGATTTAACGCAGTATAGTCATCTAACACGTTGTTTTCTGTTTGCCCTTTTGTGGCTTCTGGAAATAGTGCTACAATTTTCATTTATATATCACCTTTTTCTAATTTTGATACATCATTGTACTTTTTCCCATCAAAATTTGTATTAAACTGTACCAGGTAGTACTTCAATATATTGTCAAAAAATATAAAAAGATGCCTTCTATGCGAAGACATCTTTATCATAATTTTATCTATTCATTTATCTTTTATAGATATGCACATTTTGTTTTTTATCATCTTTACCTTTTGTGATTAAAGCACGTGCTTGGTTACCATCTTTAATATGAATTTCATAGGCATCAATATTGCTGAAGTATTTGTCAGCTTGTTGTGCAATAAATTGTGTAATACCAGTTAATTCAGCTTTGCCATAGTAATCAATCGGTACTTCAATAATAAGGTTTTTCGGTTTTTTGCCATCAAATTTCGTTTTACCTACTGCTTGTGTAAAGTTAGGGAAATATGACTGCAAATTATCATTGAACTGTTTGAAGTTATTGTTTAAATTCTCATTCAAATCAGCTGCTTCTGATGAAGGTAACAGCACTGATTTTTCATTAATATCTTTCCAACTGTTGATACGTGTTTGACCATCATCTGCCGTTGCACCTGCAACAAATTCTCCTGGAATAATATCATTTTCTCCAGATTGAATATAAATCGCAAAGTGAATTGGAATGTTTTTCAATGCTTTATGTTCACGTAAACGTTGCAACATTTCATCGGCCATTTTTTTACCTTCTTTTTCGACTTTCGCACGGTCTAATTTCTTACTAAAGGTTGGTCCGTCTTTTTCTTTTTGGTAATAATATTCACTGTTCATCGCAAGACCAATAGTCATGCCTTTAATTTTTTTACCTTTGGTGTCACTATTGCCGTAGAAATCTTGTTCTAAGATGTTAGAAAGATAAGCAGGTGAATTTTCTGCGATTTTTTCTTCATCCTTTTCGCCATGGCGAGATGGATTTAAACCAAGATTTTCATTCGCATTTTTCTCTTCTTTTTCATCTTTATCCATTTTTTCGATTTCAGATTTTGTGTATTTAGGTCCAAGATAAGCATTAATTGTTTTTTTATCTAAAAACTGACCATCTTGGTATAAGTATTCGTCAGTTGGAAAAACTGTCTTACTTTGTTCTAATAAACCATCTTCAAAGTCATCACCGTTATAGCCATTCGCCATCGTTTGCTGCAACATACCTCTTGCTTGACTTTCTTTAAATGGAAGAATCGTTCTATAGTCATCACCTTGAACATTCTTATCTGTCGCAATGTGCTTAACAGTACTTGAATCTGATTGACTTTCTTGTTCTTTTGTTGATTTTTGTTGCTCATCCTTATTGCCACACGCCGTGAGAATCAATAAGAGAGAGATGAGTAATACACTTGTTTTCTTCATGCCCTATCTCCTCTATTGTTTATTGGTCAACTTCATTTTGTTTTTGGATAAAGTCTGCTTCAGACCAAATTTCTGTGCCTAGTTTTTCTGCTTTCGTCAATTTAGATCCAGCATCTTCACCAGCGATGACTAAATCCGTATTCTTAGTCACACTGCTTGTTGTTTTTGCACCTTGTGCTTCCAACCATTTAGATGCTTCTGTACGTGTCATATTGTGCAGTTTACCTGTTAATACAACAGTCAGACCATTAAATTCTGAATCAGATTCTATCTCTGAAGTTCTGATACCTTTATACTTCATATTAACATTTTTTGCACGAAGTTTATCAATTAAAGCAATGATATCTTCATTATTTAAATAAGTAATTAATGAAGTCGCTAGCTTATCTCCGATATCATGGATTTCAAGCAATTCTTCTTCCGTTACTTCAAACAAACGCTCCATGTTGTCAAAACGTTCTGCGATTACTTGACTGGCTTTAACACCTAAATGTCTGATGCCTAAACCGAATAATAAATGTTCAAATGAATTTTCTTTTGACGCTTCAATCGCATTTAAAAGATTATCTGCTTTTTTCTCACCCATACGTTCTAACGGCAACAAATCATCTTTTGTAAGGTAATATAAATCTGCTACATCTTTAATAATTTCATTATCGTACAACTGCATAATAAGTTTCGTACCTAAACCATCGATATTCATCGCTTGGCGTGATACGAAGTGAATCATACCTTCGACAAGTTGTGCTGGGCATTTAGGATTAATACAACGTAATGCGACTTCTCCATCTAAACGAACTAATTCATGACCGCAACTTGGACAATGTGTCGGCATATGATAAGTTTCAGTTCCTTCTGGTCTGCGATCAGGTAAACTGCGCACAACTTCCGGAATAATATCGCCTGCTTTTTTAATCACTACACTGTCCCCGATACGAATATCTTTTTCATGAATTAAATCTTCATTGTGCAGTGAAGCACGAGAAACAGTCGTTCCAGCAACACGAACAGGTTCTAATACTGCTGTCGGTGTGACTACACCCGTACGTCCGACACTTAATTCGATATCATGTAAAGTCGTTACTACTTCTTCTGCTGGAAATTTATAGGCAATTGCCCATCTTGGTGATTTTTGTGTATACCCTAGCTCATCTTGCTCTTCAAGATCATTGACCTTAATCACAATACCATCAATATCATAGGATAAGTCTTGGCGTTTTTCAGTCCAATACTTGATGTATTCCAATACGCCTTCAATATCTGACTCACGTTTACGGTTTTGATTGGTTTTAAAACCTAACTCATCTAATTCATCTAAAGCTTCACTTTGTGATGTCGCATGGAAGTTTGTAAAGTCATTGACGCTGTATAAGAAAATACTTAAACGGCGTTTTGCTGCTAATTTTGAATCTAATTGACGTAATGAGCCAGCCGCTGCGTTTCGTGGGTTCGCAAAAGCTTGTTCGCCCGCTTCTTCCTTCTCTTTATTCAAACGCTCAAAAGAAGCTTTCGGCATGAATGCTTCCCCACGCACCTCAAAAGTTAACGGCTTTTTAATTTTTAATGGAATCGCTCGAATTGTACGCAAGTTCTCTGTAATATCCTCACCAATCGTTCCGTCACCACGCGTCAACCCTTGCACAAATCTACCGTTTTCATATTTTAAAGATACCGCTAAACCATCAATTTTCAATTCGCACATGTACTCAACTTTTCCCGCATGTTCACGTACACGGGCATCAAAACGACGTAAATCTTCTTCATTGAAAGCATTAGCTAAACTTAACATTGGTGTATCATGGCGCACTTTATTAAAAGTAGCTTGTGCTTCGCCGCCTACACGTACTGTCGGAGAATCTTCTGTTTTAAATTCAGGATGTTCTTCTTCGATATGAATCAATTCATGGAGTAATTTATCATACTCACTATCTGGTACAGATGGATTATCCATCACATAATATTCATGATTATATTGATTCAATAAGCGATGCAGTGTTTCAACTCTATTGGCTAAATCGTTCATCCCTTAGTCCTCCTTCTTTTTAATCGGCGCAAAGTTCGCAAGTAAACGTTTCGGTCCTTGAGATTTAAAGATAATATCGAGTTCAACCGTACCGTTTTTCTCATTCACATTGCTGACCATACCTTCTCCCCATGCTTTGTGAACCACTTTATCACCGACGTTCCATGTTCCAGATGCCACTTCTGAACGTTTCGTTGTACGTCTGCTTGGACCGCGTTTAACAGGTCTTTGACTGCTGGAAGCTCCTGCATAACGACTCTCTGTTCTTGCAGGCTTATTCAATAAATCTTCAGGAATTTCTTTTAAGAATCTTGAAGCTGAGTTAGATTGTGTTTTACCAAATAACGTTCTGCTCGTCGCATGTGTTAAATACAACTCTTCTTCCGCACGTGTAATCGCCACATAACAAATTCTGCGTTCTTCTTCCATTTCGTGATCATCATCACTCAAAATAGAACGGATATGAGGGAAGATTGATTCTTCCATACCCATAATAAAGACTACCGGGAATTCCAAACCTTTCGCAGAGTGCATCGTCATCAATGTCACACCGTTTTCAATATCCGCTTCATCGATATCTGCGACTAATGATAAATCTGTTAGGAAATTGATTAATGATTGTTCTTCAAGCGGTGTGTTTTTCTCATAATCCATAGGAACAGACATAAACTCTTCGATGTTTTCTAAACGGCTGCGTGCTTCTAAAGTCTGGTCACGTTCCAACATTTCTTTATACCCTGATTTATTTAAGACTTCTTCTACAATTTCACTGACTTCTAAGAATTCTTGTTCTTGGATTAAATTTGAAATCAATGTATAGAAGTCTATCGCTTGTTTAGTCACTTTTTTGGTTAAACCGATAAAATCTGCTTCAGCTAAGGCATCAAACATACTTAAATCATTTTGTCTGGCATACGCTTGAATTTTTTCAACAGAAGATGGTCCGATACCACGTTTTGGTACGTTAATAATACGTTGTAAACTGATATCATCATTACTATTTGCGATTAAACGTAAATAACTTAATAAGTCCTTGATCTCTTTACGGTCATAGAACTTGTGACCGCCGACCATTGTATATGGAATATTCGATTTCATAAATGTTTCTTCAAGCACACGAGATTGTGCATTCGTACGATATAAAATCGCAATATCATTGAAGGATTTATTGTTTTCATGTTGCTGACGCATAATTTCTTTTACGACATATTGTGCTTCATCACTTTCGCTTTGTGCTTGGTAATAATTAATTTTTTTACCTTCTTGGTTCGCAGTCCATAGCCCTTTCGGCTTACGTTCTGTATTATTTTTAATTACTTCATTGGCCGCATTTAAAATGACTTTCGTTGAACGATAGTTTTGTTCAAGGAAAATCGTTCTCGCATTCGGATAATCTTCCTCGAATGACAAGATGTTTTGAATATCAGCACCACGCCAACCATAAATGGATTGGTCAGAGTCACCTACGACACATAAATTTTTAAATTTATCCGCTAATAGTTTCACAAGCGTATATTGTGCTCTGTTAGTATCTTGATACTCATCCACGTGGATATATTGGAATTTATTTTGATAGTATTCTAAAACGTCTGGCACACGTTTAAAGAGATTGATTGTAGTCATAATCAAATCATCGAAATCGAGCGCTTCATTTCGAGAAAGCTGACGTTGATATCCTGCATACACACGTGCCACCATATCAGACATAAAGTCTGTTGCTTCAATTTCTGCGTCTTCAACTGTTTTAAGTTCATTTTTCATATTACTGATGGCAGATAAGAACATACGCGGATCATAACGTTTACTGTCGATATTTTCTGTTTTCAACACATCTTTAATGACTGACTTTTGATCTGTCGGATCTAAAATCGTAAAGTTGCGCTCAATGCCGATACGATCTGCATCTCTTCTTAAAATACGTACACACATAGAGTGGAACGTTGACATCCAAATAACTTGTGCTTCTTCTCCTACTAATTTTTCAACACGTTCTTTCATTTCTCGTGCTGCTTTGTTTGTGAAAGTAATTGCTAAGACGTTATAAGGAGAAACGCCTTTTTCATCTAATAAGTACGCGATACGATGCGTTAGAACACGCGTTTTCCCTGAGCCTGCTCCGGCCATAATCAGCAGTGGTCCTTCAGTTGTACGGACTGCTTCGCTTTGTTCAGTATTCATATTGTCTAATAACGCATTCATCTTAAGATAACTCCTTTATTTTAACTGTTTTCAATGCTTGTTTGATATCGGTATAGACTAAATTGCCGACGACAATCGTATCTGCTTCTTTCGCCGCAACTTGCGCATCGCTTAATGAGCGGATACCGCCGCCATAAAACACATGTGCTTGTTCAACATTTTGTTTTGCAGTACGAACCATTTCCATATCTCCGAACGTGCCGCTATATTCTATGTACATGATTGGAAATTGATAGACTTTATCCGTCATCAATGCGTAAGCTTCAATATCTGATTCATCTAAATCTGTTTTGGCTTGTGTTTTCACCGCTGCTTTAGAATCAGGATTTAATATGATGTACCCTTGGAATTTGATTTCATCAAAATCCATCATATGACCGTAGTCTTTAAGTGCTTCTAGTAATAAGCCATTTTGGTATTGTACATCCGGGCTGTTTAAGACCATCGGGACAAAGTAGAAGTCAAAACCAGGCATGATGCTTTCTAAGTTGGAAATTTCAAGGACGAGTGGAAGCGGATAACGACGGACACGACTCATCAATTGAATGACATTGTCTTCAGTCACATTATCAGTTCCGCCAATCACAATTGCATCTGTATTTGACATACAGATTTTATCTAAATCTTCATCATTGATTGTCTTTGCAGGATCTAATTTAAATACATGTTGCCACTTTTTTATGTCGTACATTTTACCGTTTCCCTTCTTTTAAACATACATTTGATTATATCATTTTTACCACTTAGATTCTAAACGGATATGTCTAAACAAAGAAAAACAGAACCTCTCACATCATAAGATGTGCAGGCTCTGTTTTGAACTAGTCATTTGTTTCGATATTCATGCGATCTAATACGACAGTATAAGCGTCGTTACCCCATTGTAAGGAGCGTTTTACTCTGGAAATTGTCGCTGTAGAAGCACCTGTTTCTTTTTCAATCGTTGCATACGTATAACCTTGTTTAATCATTTTAGCAACTTGAAGTCTTTGTGATAACGATTGAATTTCATTTACAGTACATAAGTCATCAAAAAACTGGTAACACTCTTCTCTATTTTCAAGCGTTAGAATCGCATCAAACAGCTCATCTAATGCTTTACCGCGTAACTTCTCAATTTGCATATCAAACAACTCCTGTTCTTTGTGTTCATCTTTATCCTATTTTAACGTACTAATACATTAAAGTGTAGTCATGACCCTTAAGAAATTGTTGCGATATACAAATTTATGGTAAACATTAGTCAGCTAAACCAGCACGTTCGAAAATTGTATCCACTTGATTTAAGTGGTGTTTTGGATCGAAGGCTTTGTCTAAGTCTTCTTTACTTAATACATCTGTAATTTGTGAATCTTGTTCAAGCAATTCTCTGAATGGTGTTTTAGTTTCCCAAGATTCCATCGCTTTTGGTTGAACTAAGTCATAAGCTTGTTCACGTACCATACCTTTGTTAATTAATGATAATAACACACGTTGTGAATAAATTAAACCGAATGTTTTGTTGATGTTAGCCATCATATTATCTTCAAAGACTGTTAAACGGTCGATAATGTTTGTGAAACGATTTAATGCATAATCTAATGCGATTGTCACATCTGGTAACATAATACGTTCTGCAGATGAGTGTGAAATATCACGTTCATGCCATAATGGAACGTTTTCGTATGCTGTTGTAATGTAACCACGGATGACACGTGAAATACCTGTAATATTTTCTGAACCGATCGGGTTACGTTTATGCGGCATTGCTGAAGAACCTTTTTGGCCTTTCGCGAATGCTTCTTCTACTTCTCGTGTTTCTGTTTTTTGCAAGTTACGTACTTCAACTGCAAATTTCTCCATAGAAGTTGCGATTAAAGCTAATGTTGCGATGTAATACGCATGACGGTCACGTTGTAATGTTTGTGTTGATACAGGTGCAAAATCAAGACCTAAGTGTTTTGTAACGTATGCTTCGATTTCAGGTGGGATATTTGCGAATGTTCCGACTGCACCACTCATTTTACCTACTTCGATTTCTTTACGTACTTCTTTAAAACGTTTAAAATTACGTACCATTTCTTGATACCATAATGCCATTTTCACGCCGAATGTTGTCGGTTCAGCATGCACACCATGTGTACGACCCATCATTAATGTATATTTATATTTTTTCGCTTTCGCAGCTAATACTTCGATAAAACGTTCAATGTCTTTTTCCAAAATATCGTTTGCTTGTTTGATTTGGTAGCTTAACGCTGTATCTACAACGTCTGTTGAAGTTAAACCATAGTGTACCCACTTACGTTCTTCTCCTAAAGTTTCAGAAACTTGACGTGTGAAAGCAACAACGTCATGACGAGTTTCTAATTCAATTTCTTTCGCACGGTCTACATCTACACGCGCATTTTCACGGATTTTTTTAACGTCTTCTTTCGGGATAAAACCTAATTCACTCCAAGCTTCACATGCTAGGATTTCAACCTCCAACCATGCTTCATAACGATTTTGGTCTGTCCAGATTTGTGACATTTCTTCACGAGAATAACGTTCAATCATTTCATAAACTCCTATCTTAAAGTTTGATTTTAAATGTGGACGCTCACAGAACATGTACATTCTTCAAAATATCCTGCAAAACGTTCGACTTTTTACTCTTATACTCTCTATTTTAACAGAATTTTTTTCAAATGTATAAGGCTTTCCAAACTTTTATCTAAAAAGCCCAACTCGTATTTCATTTCAAAATACAAATTGGGCTTTCTGCACATTTATTGAATTTTCTTACCGACAAATTGTATATGTTGACGCTCAACTTCTATACTGCCGTCTTTATTTTCACGATAGACTGGTTTCTCAAACCGCTTCACTGGCATATAGCCCGCTTCACGCATACGTGCTAAACATTCTTGAATCGTTTCGTTTTCTGCTACTTCAAATTTCATCTGTATCATACGCCTTCAATCGTTTACTTCTAATACCTTTAACCCAGAAGCCGCCATGTAATGTTCGTGCTTCATAGGCAATGACGAATGCTTTGTCATCAAGTTGTTTGATCGTATCCATCAACTTAAGTTCAAAGCGTCTTGGTGTCAGAATTTGCATGACTAAACGTTCGCCGTCTCGACCATAAGCTGGGAAGTGTGTGACACCGTAACCTAAATTTCTAAGTTGTGTCGGTAAATCTAATTCGTAATTGGCTGTTGTCACATTGACTACTGAATAACCTAATGCAAGTTTCTCTTCAATTTTCATACCGACAATAATGCCGACAGAGAAACCAAACGCATAAGCTACAATATTTTGGAATTTATCCAAGTTAGCCATCACTAAGCCTAATCCGATAATATAGATTAACACTTCAAGGAAACTAACCGCTGCTGCGACATAACGGTAACCTTTTAAGGTAAGAATCGTACGAACTGTGAGACATGTCACATAAGCAACGTTAATGATAAAAATTGAGAGCAGCATCAGCCATGGGTTTGCTGAAATTACTGACAAAATATATTACCTCTTTTCAAATTGAAATCTAGCTTATTTTATCAGTCGACTGATTATTTGTCACTCTTTTTCTTTCGATGATTCTGATTTTGGCCAAGTGTAGCGCGTGTATGCTAATTCTCGCTTATGCGCATTTCTTAAGTAGTGGCCTTCAATTACTTTTTGATCTTTTTCAGACACAGGTTTGCCTTCTAAATAATCATCAATCGCATCATAAGTCACGCCTAATGCTTCTTCATCTGGAAGTTGCGGTTTGTCATCTTCTAAATCAGCAGTCGGCACTTTTTCATAAAGATGTTTCGGTGCATTTAAGTATGCCAATAATTGACGCCCTTGTCGCTTATTTAAGCCGAATAAAGGCGCTATATCTGCAGCACCATCGCCATATTTTGTGAAGAAGCCTGTAATATTTTCTGCAGAATGATCAGTTCCGATGACAATACCGCTTTGGTTTGCCGCAATCGCAAATTGAACTTTCATACGTTCACGTGCTTTTTCATTACCGCGTTGAAAGTCTGTTAATTCAAATCCAGCTTCATTCAATGCATTAACACTTTGATCAACTGCCGGTTTAATATTAACCGTGACAGTTTCATCTGGTTGAATGAACTTCAAAGCATCTTCAACTTCATCTGCGTCTTTTTGTACACCATATGGTAACTTAACTGCGATAAAGCGTACGTTTCTGCCTTCTTCTCGTAACTGTTCTACCGCAATTTGACACAAACGACCGGCAAGTGTTGAATCTTGGCCGCCTGAAATCCCCAATACTAACGATTGGATAAAACCATGACTTTGAACATAGTGTTTAATAAAGTGAATGAGTTCATGGACTTCACTTTCACTATCGATGGATGGTTTAACTTTCATTTCTTTGACAATAATATCCTGCAATTCACTACTCATGTCGTTCCTCCATTTCTTTGACATCTTCTGCGACTTCAAAGATTTTTTGTTGTTTGTTATCCCAACATGCTTTACTTAAATCAACAGGGTACTCTTGAGGGTTCAAGAAACGTTTGTTTTCTTCCCATAGATGTTCTAAATTTGTTTTTAAGAAGGCTTGGGCTGTTTTTTCGTGTGGTAATTCATAAACTAATTTACCTTCAGTATAGATATCTTTATGCAGATCAATCGCTTCGAATGATTTTACTTTCTTACTTTTATACGTATGCACCGGGTGGAACAATTTCAATGGTTGTTCTGCATACGGATCTTCATGTGCAAGTGTAATATAATCCCCTTCTGCTTTACCTGTTGCTTTATTAATAATACGATAAACATTTTTCTTACCAGGTGTTGTTACTTTCTCCGCATTGTTTGATAGTTTAATACGGTCTTGATACTCACCTGATTCATCTTCTACAGCAACAAGTTTATAAACTGCTCCTAATGCTGGTTGATCATAACCTGTGATTAACTTCGTACCTACACCCCATGAGTCGACTTTCGCACCTTGTGCTTTCAAACTCATGATTGTTTCTTCGTCTAAATCGTTAGATGCAATGATTTTCGCATCAGTGAAACCTGCTTCATCTAACATTTTACGTGCTTCTTTAGATAAGTAAGCAATATCACCTGAATCTAAACGTATACCGATAAAGTTGATTTTATCGCCTAATTCTTGTGCCACTTTAATCGCTGTCGGCACACCTGATTTTAACGTATGGAAAGTATCTACTAAAAAGACACAGTCTTTATGACGCTCTGCATATTTTTTAAATGCAACATATTCATCACCATAAGTTTGTACAAAAGCATGCGCATGTGTACCGGATACAGGAATACCGAATAATTTACCCGCTCTGACATTACTTGTAGAATCAAAGCCGCCGATAATAGCTGCTCTTGCTCCCCATAATGCTGCGTCTTCTTCTTGTGCACGTCTTGTACCAAATTCCATTAATAAGTCGTTAGGTGCGACTTGTTTAATCCTGCTTGCTTTTGTCGCAATCAACGTATGGAAGTTAACGATATTTAATAAAATCGTTTCAATTAATTGTGCTTGAATTAATGGTGCCTCTACCCTTACTAAAGGCTCATTATTAAAACATACTTCGCCCTCTTCCATTGCTCGAATGTTTCCAGTAAAGCGCAAGTCTTTCAAATAATCTAAAAAGTCATCTTGGTAACCAATAGATTTTAAATATGTTAAATCCGTTTCAGTAAAATGGAAATTTTCGATAAATTGAATAATTCTGCGTAATCCATTAAATACAGCATAACCGCTGTCGAATGGCATCTTGCGGAAATATAAATCAAAGACCGCCTTTCTTTCATGAACATTATCATACCAATAACTTTCAGCCATATTAATTTGGTATAAGTCATTATGAAGCATTAAGCTGTCATCTCTAAATTGATACATAACTTTCTCCCCAATCAACCTTTTTTTGTTTAGTTTATCACATTCTTATAGGCTTTTATACATTCCCCGTTAGGGGGTATGTCATTCTTCGTACAATTGTACCGAAATTGAAATTAAATCAATTAATTTTGTAAATACTTTTTTATTAATGTAATAATTTTGTCAGATTTAGTTGGATTTCTATATTTTGTGTGACATCTTTACTAGGGGTTTTCCCTTATTACTCCTATAATAAAGATGAGGTGAAGAAAATGTTATTAGAGAAAGCGACTGAATTTATTCACACAATGTATCGAGAGTTGAATTATGACGAAAATGTTATTCAAGAGAGATTAGAAGCAATCGAAAAGGAAATTAACGAAACTGGCACGTATCACCATACGACGGAAGAACTGACATATGGTGCACGTATGGCCTGGCGCAATTCCAATCGTTGTATCGGACGATTATTTTGGGAAACGTTAATCGTTCAAGATGCACGTGACGTCAAAGACAATGATGCCTTTATCGAATCTATCCACAAACATTTAGACGAAGCGACAAACGGTGGAAAAATTCAATCTTACATTACGATTTATGCGCAAGAAGAAGATCATCCGCCTATCATCTATAATAATCAATTAATTCGCTATGCAGGTTATGAAGATGCCGGGGATCCTGCGGAACGCGAGATGACTAAAACTGCACAACACTTAGGTTGGCAAGGTGTAGGTACAGATTTTGATGTTTTACCATTGATTTATAAATTGCCTGGTGAGCGCTTCCCGCGCCTGCATGATTTACCTGAAGAACTGGTCCTAGAAGTTCCAATCGAACACCGCCATTACCCTAAACTCGCTGACTTAGGATTGAAATGGTATGCAGTACCGATTATTTCTAGTATGGATTTAAAAATCGGCGGTATTACTTATCCAACAGTACCATTTAATGGCTGGTATATGGTAAATGAAATTGCTGTACGTAATTTTACTGACACATACCGCTATAATTTAATAGAAAAAGTTGCAGAAGCGTTTGAATTTGATACACTTAAAAATACTTCATTCAATAAAGATCGTATTATGGTAGAACTGAATGATGCAGTGTATCATTCGTTTAAAAAAGTAGGCGCATCGATTGTCGATCACCTAACAGCTGCTAAACAATTCGAACACTTTGAATCCAATGAAGCAAAAGCCAATCGTGAAGTTACTGGAAAATGGTCTTGGCTCGTACCATCACTGTCACCTACTCTGGTTTCGAACTATCATCATGGGTATAAAAATGTGATGAAAGAACCAAATTTCTTTTATAAGAAACCAGCAGAAACAACTGGGTGCCCTTTCCATTAACTGTGCGTCACATCAAAGGGGAAATGCAAAAATGAATTTATATTATTTAGGTCCAAGGGGTACATTTTCATATCTTGCTTCTAAAAAGTATTTAACAGAAACAGAAGCTGACTATCATCCAAAATCCAACTTATATGAAGTCGTTCAAGCAGTTCAAAATGACTCAGATAGCATTGGTATTGTACCGATTGAGAATTCAATTGAAGGAACAATCAACATCATCGCAGATGGCTTAGCACATCAAAATATATACGCTATTGGTGAAATCCATTTAAATATCCAATTCGGATTATATGCTTTAGCTGGTACACCAATTGAAGCGATTGATACAGTATATTCTATCGCACCTGCAATCAGTCAAACTAACCAATTTATCCAGCGTCATCAATTTCAAATCGGCTATTCAGAAAGTACCGTTCAAAGTTTAGATTTTATTGATGAACATACGGGCGCGATTGCACCGCTAGGTATCAATGAAGATCATCGTCTAGAAGCAATTGAACAAAATATTGAAGATTTTCCACATAATGTGACCCGCTTCTTAATCATAGGTAATCACTTAACTATCGCTGAAGATGCGACAGACACTGTATTAATGATTACACCAGAACAAGATAGAGCCGGGTTGCTTGCGAATATTTTAAATACATTCGCAATTTTCAATATCAACTTATCTTGGATTGAATCACGTCCGCTTAAAACACAATTAGGCAGATATCGCTTCTTTGTCCAAGCCGATGCTACGCTTAATTCTGAATTAGACAAAGTGATTAAAATACTTGAAACCTTAGATTATCAAGTGAAAATCATCGGTTCTTTCAAGAAACAAACTAAATAAGATATATTCTAAATAAACTGGGTCGAACCTTGCTTTCAAAGTTCGACCCAGTTTTATTATTGTTATTCTACTTCAATCAGATAGTTCATTTTACTATTTGAATAAGTTTTTAATATAAGAGAATTTCCCTTTGTAAGGCGGGAATATTATTCCAGATTCTAAGCGTGTAGTTTTATAAATATATGACTTCTCGTGTGTGAACGTATAGAACGAATACTTACCATGATACTTACCGAAACCAGAAGCGCCTACACCGCCGAATGGCAGATTTGGATTCGCTAACTGCATTAACGTATCATTGATAGCACCGCCGCCAAAGGATAGTTCATTTAACACACGATCCGTATTGTTTTCATCTTCACTGAACAAATAGAGTGATAACGGACGTGTTCGTGCTTGAATAAATTCAACCGCTTCATCAAATGTTTGATACGTCAACAACGGTAAAATCGGTCCAAAGATTTCTTCTTCCATCACTGAATCTTGTGGAGTCACGTTATCTAATACCGTTGGCGCAATATAACGTGAAGGTTCATGTGTTTCACCGCCGATAGCCACTTTATCTTGATTGTCCTGAATCAACGCTTGTAAACGCTCAAAATGCTTATCATTCACAATGCGTCCGAAATCTTCACTTTTATCCGGTTCTTTGCCATAGAACTCTTTAATAGTACCTTGCAAGGCCTTGATCAAGTCTGCTTTGACCGACTCATGGACCAAGATATAGTCAGGGGCTACACATGTTTGACCCGCATTGATAAATTTTCCAAACGCAATACGTTCACTTGCAACTTTCAAATTTGCTGTCTCATCTACAATAACCGGTGACTTGCCGCCAAGTTCTAACGTCACAGGTGTCAAATGACGACTTGCTGCTTCATATACAATACGTCCGACACGTTCACTGCCTGTAAAGAAAATATAATCAAATGGTTGTTCTAACAAGACTTGTGTCTCTTCAACACCGCCTTCAACTGAAGTAATATAAGCTGATTCAAATGCTTCTTCAATGACTTTTGTAATCACAGAAGCTACATTCGGTGTCAGCTCTGAAGGTTTGATAATTGCTGTATTACCAGCTGCGATCGCACCAATTAAAGGTTCAAATACAAGTTGAACTGGATAGTTGAAAGGTCCGATAATCAAAACTGTGCCTAATGGTTCTTTTTTAATATAACTTTTACTCGGGAACAAATAGAGCGGCGTGTTCACTTGTTTCGTTTTCGCCCATTTATGTATATCTTTACGAGCGGCACTGATACTTTTTAATACGACACCGATTTCGGTCGCATACGCTTCTACTTTATTTTTTCCTAAGTCTAAATGCAATGCGGCTAAAAGTTGATTTTCATATTTATTAATCGCATGTTTCAATGCTTTAAGTTGTTTTCTACGGTATTTAATATCTTTAGTAATATGCGTTTTAAAATACCCTTGGCAGTCTTTAAATTTTTCCTCGATTGATTTCAAAGGTTCTCTAACTCCTTTCGTACAATTATCCTTGTTACTCAATTTTACCCTAATTTTAATCTTTTATAATGATTTTATTACTTTTACCAACACTTCAATTACCAAAATTTATAATAAAAAACTGGAAAAAGCAAGATGACACAATGAATGCTTGTTTGTTTATCATCTTAGCCCATTCCAGTTTAATCTATATTCATGTATAAACAGCGTCTAACTGCTTATGATAATGTTTCAGTGATTGGCGGTACGATTTGTTTCTTACGAGATACTACACCTGGTAAGAATGCTGTGTTGTTATCTAACTCAACACCAAATGCTTGCGCAATTTTATCTTTGTCTTCACCTAATACTAAGATAGCTGAATCACTATTTAAAATATCTGTCGCAACTAATACGAAGATATCATATTCAGCATTATTTAATGTTTCAGTGATAGCTTGTTCTAACTCAGCTTGACGGCCTAAAATTTCATTTAAGTCTACTGTGTTAACTTGGCCGATACGTACTGTGTAATCACCCATGTTGAATGATTTTGCATCTGCATTGATTAATTCAACTGCTGTTTTATTCAATGTAGAAGCCCCTGCTTTTAACATTTCTAAACCGTATTCTTGTGCATCTACACCAGCAATTTTTTCTAATGCTTTTGCTGCGTCTTTATCTTGCTCAGTGCAAGTTGGTGATTTGAATAATAAGCTGTCTGAAATGATGGCAGATAACATTAAACCAGCGATTTCCGGTTTGATATCAAAGCCTTTTTCATTGAACATTTTGTATAAAATTGTTGCTGTGCAACCTAGTGGTTCTGCACGGTAGCATAACGGACCAGCTGTGTGGAAGTTAGCGATTCTGTGGTGATCCACAACGTGGCGGATATTGGCACCTTCAATTGAATCTGCACTTTGTTGGAATTCGTTATGGTCTACTAAAATAACGTCTTTACCTGTTAAATCATCTGATAATAATTCTGGTGCTTCTACTTTAAAGTAATCTAAAGCATATTGCGTTTCAGGGCCCACTTCACCTAAGCGATATGCTTTCGCAGAAGTATTGCCGTTTAATTGTTCAAATTCAGCCATAATGATGGCAGAGTTAATTGCGTCTGTATCTGGACTTTTATGCCCGAAAATATAAGTACTTTCCATGTCCTGAGACACTCCTTGTCATTAATTATTGTAATTCATACCTATTTAATCCTATTTTATCACGAGTCTATTCTGTTATTCTACCTTCGCACCTAAGACATTTTTAAAATGTTCTAACGCAAAGTTATGACCTTCTGGATTAAACGATGCAACACCTTTTGTCGGTATAGTGATTGCATACCCTTTATTATAACCGGAAATAGCTGTATGCAGTACACAAATATCTGTACATACACCAACAATTTCGATTTCAGTAATACCGCGTTCACGTAATAAACTATCTAAAGGTGTACCAAAGAAAGAATCGTAGCGGCGTTTATCTAAATAATGCACATGTTCATGTGATTCAATTTTTTCATAAACATCTTTAACTTTACCGTATAAATCTCTTCCTGAAGTGCCTTCGATATTATGCGGCGGGAATAATTTACTTTCTGGATGATACGGATCGTTTTCATAATGCAGATCCATCATGACAAAGATTGCTTCCCCTTCTTTATCATACGCTTCCATACGTTCTGCGATAAAATCGTCTAGCGCCTGACCAGGTTCTCCACAAGTCAACTTGCCGTCCGGTGCGACAAAATCATATGAATAATCTACAACAATTAAAGCTTTTTTTGCCATAATGCGTTACCCCCAATTTTGTGATATCTTGTTAATTAATAGGATAACCTAAATTTGACAAATTATCGAGTTTACCCCGTTTTATACAAACAATGAAATAAAGAAAGCAGGTCAAAACCATGTTGATATACCCAACTGAATTCGGATTAACAGGTCAAAATAAACATAAGGATACAAAAGCATTACAGCATGCATTAAATCTCGCAAAACAACATCCAGGCAGTATGATTTTTGTGCCGAAAGGAGAATTTCATGTCAAACGTGCCTTAACAATTTATGAAGGCACGACATTATTCTTACATGAAGAAGCAATTATTAAGCGTCAAGGCAAAGATGCATTACTTAAAAATGGGATGCGAAATGGACTTTATCATGGTTATACTGGCAATAGCCATATCACAATTATCGGCGGTACATTCGATATGAATGGCAGTCGTATTCCAGACAACAACACTGCGATGTGCTTAGGTCACGCGCAAAGTATTGTATTATATAATATCCGCTTCAAAGACATCGTCGGCGGTCACGCAATTGATGCATGCGGTGTTGAAGATACGCTGATCACACGCTGCAGTTTCGAAGGCTTTTTAGATATTGATGGTGATCGCAGCTTTTCTGAAGCAATACAACTTGATATTCAAGTACCAGGTGCTTTCCCTAAATTCGGAACGCGAGATGGTACAATTACAAGAAACACTATGGTTTCTGAATGCTATTTCGGTCCTTCAGAAACACCAGGCTTCAAGAGTTGGAATCGCGCAATCGGTTCACATGCAACACGTCACAATCAGTTTTATCACGATATTTTTATCTATCGCAACACATTCCATCAGACACAAGATTTTGCGTTGACACCTTTTAAAGCACACAGCTTATATATCATGGACAATCATTTCTTAAATTGTGCTGGCGGCGTGCGTTTTTTAGGCACGAAAGATGATAAAAACACTGCAGATGTACTGACTGGACAACGTATGGGAGCTCAAGGCGGTCGTGAACTTTATATTATTAATAACCAGTTTGAAGGGCCTATGACCAAAGACGCGATTCATATTCGCGGTTACTATAATACGCAGCACAAAGATGTATTAATTGCTGAGAATCAGTTTGATACATCACAAACTTTAACATTGCATGATATTGATGGTCTGTATTTAGATCAACCAGAACTAAAACCTGCACAAATCAAACGTCGCAACCTTTCACACATCTATCAATCACCAACACTTAAATCATAATTAAAATTAACATAAAAGAAGGAGATAGGTTTAAAGTACAATACTTTAGCCTATCTCCTTTATTATTATTTAAGTGGTTTTAATGGTTCGCTAATATCTATACCTAATGCATATGGCATTAAGAAATAAACTACTAATATAATGAGAACTGCACTAATTAAGTTGACCCAGAAGCCGACACTTGCCATTTTCTTAATAGAAATCAAACCTGTCCCGAAGACAATGGCGTTCGGTGGTGTACCGACTGGCATCATGTAAGCACAGTTTGAAGCCATTGCGGCTGGCACCATTAATAATAATGGGTGCACGCCGATTGCGACAGATAGTGTTGCTAAAATTGGTAAAATCATAGTCGCAGTCGCTGTATTGGATGTAACTTCTGTTAAGAATAACACAAACATAGTGATTACAATCACGATGAGTAAAGGACTGACACCATTTAATGCTGTCAATTGTGCACCTAACCATTTCGCTAAGCCGCTCTCTGAAATACCTTTTGCTAGAGCTAAACCGCCTCCGAATAAGATCAGTACGCCCCATGGCAATTCTTTCGCAACTTCCCAGTCAATAATGCGTTTGTATTTTTTATTATTTTTAGCTGGAATAATGAATAATAAAATTGAGACGAACATCGCAATCGTACCATCTTGAACAAGTGAGGTCGGTCCCCATTGTTTGAGTAAAAACTCTCTGATAATCCATAAAATACTTGCTGTGGTAAAGACAGTGAAAACAACTTTCTCTTCAAATGTGACTTTGCCTAATTCTTTCAACTTGGTTTTGATTAAATCATCACCGCCAGGCAAATGTTTCAATTCTTGTTTAAAGGCAACAAAACGTAAGTAAACCCAAGCCAAGAATAATAAGATAATAACTGTCGGAATACCAATCAACATCCATTTCGCAAAGCTGATTTCTTCACCGAATGCTGTATGGTATTGCCCTTTCAAAATAATTAAAGGCGGTGTTCCAATCAATGTTCCCATACCGCCAATCGTTCCTGCATAACCGATCGCAAGGACTAATGACTTTTCAAATTTAGATAAATTGTGTTTATGATGTTCTTTATCGTTCAAAGCTTTCGCTTCTGCGATAATCGCTAAGCCGATTGGAATCATAATCATTACTGCTGCTGTATTAGATACAAACATTGATAAGCCGCCAGTTGCTAACATAAAGCCTAATAAAATTTTCCCAGTACTTGTTCCGATACTATTGATAATAATTAAAGCTATGCGTGTATGTAAGTTCCATCTTTCCATCGCAATCGCAAGCACGAAGCCGCCTAAGAATAAGAAAATAATATCATTACCATATTCAGAAGTAACTTGTGCAGGATCCATGACATGACCTATCGGCATCAGCACTAATGGCATTAAGCTGGTTGCCGGAATAGGAATCGCTTCTGTAATCCACCACACCGCAATCCATGCAGTACTTGCTAAAACGAAAACCCCTTGATGTGATAAACCTTCAGGATGTACAAACATTAAAATCAACGCAAAGAGTACAGGTCCTAAAATCAAACCTATTAATTGGCCTAAGTTATAAGATTTTTGTTTCTTTGGTTGAGAAAAGAATGTCAGACGTCCCGGTATGCGAAAAGTTGTTTGATGTGAATGACGCATAACCAATCCCCCCTTGAATTCAACATGTTTTACTTTAAATCAATCGAAAATTAAATCTGATACTGATTTAAAGCACCCCTGTACATGTTGTTTTTTTAATTTTATCACAAAAATCCGTATATTTAACCAAAATAATGCAAACGGTTACATAACCTTTTATAATTCATATGATAAATAATTCTTATAACATTTCCATAAAAAAACCAGCACCTATCAAAAGATGCTGGTTACTCTATAGCATTTACAACTGTTTTACTTTAATCAAAAATGACACAGACACCTTCTGCAGCATGTTGTTTGTCATCTGTTAATGTCAGTTGGCCTGTTTTTTTATTACGTTTTAAAACAGTCACTGGAGAATCCCCTTCTTGATGTGCACATACAATATATTGATCATCATCTGAAATATTGAAATCACGTGGGAATTCACCGCCAGTTTTCACGATTTCAACTAATTTTAATGTGTCACCTTTGTCGCTGACTTCGAATACTGCAATACTGTCGTGACCACGGTTGCTGACATATAAGAAACGTTGATCATGAGATAAATGTACTGCAGCTAGTTTCGTTGCTTCTCTGAAGTCATCTGGAATCGTTACATAAACGCCTACTTCTTCAAAATGGCCGTCATCATATTTGGTAACACTCACTTTATTTGAAAGTTCATGTACAACATATGCATAAGGTTGATTTTCATGGAATGCGATATGGCGTGGGCCATAACCTGCAGTAAATTCAGATACCGCTGCTTCATGATAGCCTTCTTCATCATATGTGTAGCTGACTACTCTGTCTGTACCTAAATCGCACGCAGCAACATATTTTTTATCTGGAGTTTGTTGCACATAATGGACATGTGCATGTTCTTGACGTTCATGCGGGCCTGTCGGATATTTATGTTCCAACTCTTCAATTAAACGTACAACTTCACCTGTTGCTGCATCTAATTCGTATAAACGTAAAAGTCCTGCACCATAGACCGCTTCAAATAAATAATTGCCATCTTCTGATACAGAAATATAACATCCTGTGCCTTCGACAGAGTCTAAGCATTTATTAAGTAAAGTCAATGTGCCGTCATTTTCAACTCTAAAACTTGCGACACCGCAGCGTTCGCCTTCTTTCGTAATCGCATATAAAAATTGATTGTGGCGTGCAATAAACGTAGAAGCCTCAATTTCATAGGCAGTCGCAACTTCAGTGACTGCTGCTTTGTCTTCGTCTAATACGAAGCGGTAAATCCCTTTACCCTCTTTCTTTGTGTAAGATCCAATATAACCTGATTTCGTCATATTATTACCTCCTCATCTTAACTCCTATTGTACGGGATTATTCTGAAAAATGATAATAGTTCAATTCTGAAACGGTTTTCTTCTGCTAAACTATTAATTACAGTTGAAAATACGAACAAGTGTTCGTATAATGAAATTATCAACTCTTACTCAAGCAGGTGATAGTGATGGAAACGTCTAAAGAAGAAACAGATTATCGAAAAATTCCACGGGAGGAGCTCGATGCGAATATCCCGATGGGCAGAGGCATGGTGAAATGGGCACCTTTTGCGACATTGCCCGAACAGTTTGAACGTCTGCATCAATATGCGGTGGATCAAACTAAGATAGAACGCCCTATTTTATCTGAAGATCAAATTCATGAATTGAACCAACAGATTCATATCGCATTTCAAGAACAATGTCCCATTCGTGTGCGCTACTTTAAAGGAGGTTGGATACAGACTATCAAAATGATGCCAGACAAAATCAATTACTTAGATCAAGTCTTAATCGGTATCAATTTGAAACAACAGCAGCAAATTAAACTTTCTTTGCTTGATATTGTCCAAATCACATTATGTCGTAACGCTTCTTAGCCTTTTAGACTCATGAAAAAAGCACTTGCTGAATTCAACTCAGCAAGTGCTTTTACATTAATTCTATTACAATTAATTACTGTTGCCTGATTCAATATCAGCAACGATTTCTTTTGTTCTTCTTTCGATATCTTCAAAGTCTTTCTTGAAGATGAAAGCAAATACAGCCACACCTACGCCAACTACAACTGACACGATAAGTGCTAAACTGAAGAAGAATTTAAAAAAGCCTTTAATAAAGTCTAACATTTTGATTTCACCTCTATAAAAATAATCGCCTGCATGCTCTAATAATAGCATACTTAAATTGGTCATTAAAACATATACCCTATATTAAAAAAGCTAAAGCATGTCTAAAGCCATTATACTAAAAAGAGGCTAACCGAAAAAGGTTAACCTCTTAAAATCACAAGAATTACGTATTACGCGCCTCTCCACCATCTGTAAACAGCGGCATATGCTTTATTATAATAATCTTGTACCATATGAATCACCTCTAAACGTAATCTATCTTCGTTTCAAGTGACATTTACAAACCGTATTTACAGTTTTTTCTCTACATATATATTATAATATGGTTTGATTTCCCAAGTCTATTAATAAATAATTACATTCTTGTAACATTATCAAGAGAAACATTAAGGGGTTATTTTGAATGCAAAAAGTACACTCAGATATTATGACATTTCGAGGATCACATTATGATTTAGGTGTTGAAACAGGCAAGTGGATGAAAACAACTAAACTCATGCAAAATAGAGAAAAAGAATGGAAGAAACGCTTACCACGCTTTGATATCGATGTTAATGAAACACATGCAATCTTCCAACAATATGCACCGCAAATTTGGGAAGAATTAATGGGTATGCGTGAAGTGCTTGAGTTACCGATTAAACAAATTGTTTTTAATTTTGCACATTATCGCTTTACACCTATTAAGAAAGACAGCGGCTGTACAGTCTTTCTTGGCGACAATTATTTAGTGCGCAATTATGACTATCATCCTGCCACATATGATGGTCGCTATTTATTATATGAACCAAATGACGGTGGATTAGCCCAAATTGGTCCTACTTCTCGCGTCACAGGCAGAATGGATGGGCTTAATTCTGCGGGTCTCGCTATGGGCTATAATTTTATGCATCGTAAACATCCGCAAGACGGGTTTGTCTGTTATATGATTGGACGCTTAATTTTAGAACTTTGTCGTGATACAGATGAAGCCATTCGTTTATTAAAAGAAATTCCTCATCGTAGTTCATTCAGTTATATTATGATGGATAAACATAATCAACACGCGATTGTAGAAGTGACACCTAGAGGTCTAGATGTACGTTATGATCGTACGTGCACTAACCATTTCAAGTTGCTGACGCATGAAAATCGTAACTACACAAAAGAATCTAAAGCACGATTAGCTAAAACTTTAAAACAAACAGATATCCATATGGATAAAATGAAAGCTTTTGAAGTTTTTAATGATCCGCAATATGAAATTTACAGTAAGCTCTTCAGCAGCTGGTCTGGTACTATTCATACATCTATGTATCAACCAGAAACAATGAAAGCTTGGATCAGTTTAGGCGAAAATCAAACACCTGTATGTATTGATTTTAATCAATGGCTTAACCACAACGAACTAGACATTACCTCTCTTCATGGCAAAATCGATACAGACATTGCCTTCGCATCTGAATAATAGATTAAAAGCGGAAAGACACTGTGCTAAAGTCTTTTCGCTTTTATTTTTATCTGCTCTATTAGAAAAAACAAGACTTTACTTGATTTAATAATATCTTGAAATTCTTTATCCCAATCTAAATTAACTCCCAACCCACTTCTTTTATTAAAAGTATTCGCAAAAAAGTTTGATACATTTTGTTTTATTTTTCATATTTGAGTTATATAAGTTATAATTGATTAATTAAGTTGATAGTCTTCAATCATAATCAACTCAACATTCAAAATTAAATACTCGAGAGGAGTTCTCCTATGTTTTTAGCTTGGAACGAGATGAAACGAAATAAATTAAAATTCGGATTAATCATCGGTGTGCTGATTATGATCAGTTACCTGCTCTTTTTACTTTCAGGCCTTGCGAGCGGTTTAATTAATATGAACCGTGAAGGTATAGATAAATGGCATGCAGATGCGATTGTCTTAAATAAAGATGCGAATCAAACTGTCGCTCAATCTGTCTTCGATACAAAAGAAACAAAAAATACATTTAAAGAATCCGCGTTACTCAAACAATCTGCCGTTATTGTTTCTAATGGTCAAAAAGAAGAAAATGCCCTCTTATTCGGGGTATCCAAACAATCATTCTTAATTCCTAAATTACTAGAAGGACATAAATTTAATAAAGATAATGAGGTCATCGCAGATGAAACTTTAAAAGATAAAGGCTTTAAAATCGGCGATAAATTATCTTTATCCCAATCAGATGAAAAGCTGAAAATTGTTGGATTTACGGAAAGCGCAAAATATAACGCATCACCTGTATTATTCGGTAATTATAATACAATTCAAAGTATCAACCCGAAATTAACCAAAGATAAAACGAATGCTGTGGTGGTTCGTGACAAAGATTGGAAAGATAAATCACTCAATTCTGATTTAGAAGCAGTCAGCATTGAAAACTTCGTTGAAAATTTACCTGGTTACACTGCACAAAATCTGACACTTAACTTTATGATTACTTTCTTATTTATTATTTCAGCAACAGTCATCGGTATTTTCTTATATGTCATTACACTTCAAAAAACAAACTTATTCGGTGTATTGAAAGCACAAGGTTTCACAAATGGTTACTTAGCTAAAGTCGTTTTAGCACAAACCTTTATGATTTCTTTAATCGGTACATTAATCGGATTAGCACTGACACTAATCACAGGTGCCTTTTTACCGAATGCTGTGCCTGTCGCATTTAATCCTGTGACATTAATCATCTATGGACTTGTCTTGATTGTTGTATCACTCATTGGAAGTCTGTTCTCTATTTTAACGATCCGTAAAGTAGACCCATTAAAAGCCATTGGATAAAAAGGAGTGAAAATACTAATGTTAGAGTTTAAAGACGTCACGAAGCGTTTTAAAGATGGTAATAAAATTATCGAAGCTGTTAAACCAACGACAGTACAATTTAATAAGACCGAACTCGTCGGCATCATCGGCCCCTCTGGATCAGGAAAAAGTACGTTCTTGACGATGGCCGGAGCATTACAAACACCGACTGAAGGTGAAATTTATGTGAATGGCCAAGCCATTACACATCTTTCTCAAAAACAATTAGCACATACGCGTATGAACGAAATCGGCTTTATCTTGCAAGCCACAAACTTGGTTCCTTTCTTAACAGTCAAACAGCAATTTACCTTGTTGAAAAAACAAAAGAAAGATGTGCTAAGTGATGAAGCACTGACTAACTTATTAGAACGATTAGGTTTAAGTGAAGTTCAAAATAAGCTGCCAAGCGAAATTTCTGGCGGCCAGAAACAACGTGTTGCGATTGTTAAAGCATTATATACGAATCCATCTATTATCTTAGCCGATGAACCTACCGCTTCACTAGATACTGAAAATGCGATGGAAGTCATGAACATCTTAAAGAAAGAAACCAAGGAATTAAATAAAACCTGTCTTGTCGTAACACACGATGAACGTTTAATGAAATTCTGCGATAAAGTATACCAAATGGAAGACGGCGTTTTAGAACAACAACAAACAGAATCCAGCACATTATAATTGAATAGAAATATAGACAAAGAAAAACGATTTTCATCTAACATTTGATGAAAATCGTTTTTTTGTTGAAACGTTCATTATTCGATTGTGATATTACCTTTATTCGTATAGAATTCTAAAACATTTTCACCCTTACCGACTTTATCATTTTTAAAGTGAGGATTTTTTACCAACTTCTTACCTTCAGCAGGGTTTAATCTTAACAGTGTATCTTTCGGCGGGTGTAAATAGCTTAACGTAATATTGCCACTTTTCGTTGAGGCTTTAATATCACAAGAATTCGCCATCTTTGAGAAATTGATATGACCCGTACCTAATATAAAAATACTTTCTTTTACTAATGAATGATCTCCACTGATACCGCCAGAATGAATTTTGAAATTGCCGTTTTTTAACGTACTATTTTCAAATGCCAACTTACTGCTCTCTGATTTCATATCTACACTTTCCAACTTGGAATCTTTAATATGTACATCTGAAATGTTATTCCAAATTGTGGTTGTCGCAGCTTGTACACCATCCAATTTAATTGCGCCGATATCTGTTGAAATATTAATATCATTTAATTGTTTCTTTGGTACCTCGACAATCATTTCTTGTTTCGTTCTTTTGTATGGATTAATATTAGGCGCTATTTCATCCTTTTTATCTTCAGAAATTTTAAGGATATGATTATGTTCTGAGAAATTAATAGGACGTTGTCCTTTATATTTAAGCTTCAATTCCTTACCTTGTACAATTTTGATGTCTGCACGATTGCCGCTGATTGAAATATCTTGAATGTCTTTATTATGAAATGTCTTTTCAACACGCTCCTCTGGCAAATTACTTTGATCATGAACAAACCAGACTAAAGTGCCGAGTGAGAAGAAAGCAACAAACGTGATCAAGCCGATTAATAAAAGTTTTCTCATGCGCTTATGCTCCCTCTAATCAATTTCAAATTCCAACGTAAATACTTCAGAATTAATTTATAAATCACTTCAACCAACTTGAAGATAAAGACAATAAAGATAATTCCAAGACCTGTGTAACTAAAGGCAAATAGGAAATCGCTGAAAACAAATTGTGAAAATCCGCTCATCACATTCGCTACAAATAAAATGATTGGAGATAATAAAAGCACGAGCGAAGCAAGCAATAATATAATCATAAATATAACCACAAAGAATAATGGAATCAATATGATAATTAAAGATAAAATGCCTAGACCTAACGTAGCGAGAACAGCTTTGGTGACATTTTGTGCGTTCGGCGCATATTCAGCATTCTTGATAGCTTTTTGCGCATAAATTTCTTTCGCTATTTTTTTCGGGCTTTCCATTTCATTTAGAATATCGTGTTCTGAGCGCCCTTCTCTTTCACCTTCGTAGAACACATCTTCGTATTCATACATAATTTTATCTTTTTCGTCTCTAGGCAACCATCTTAATTCACTTTCTAAATCATTTAAAAATGTAATTTTATTCACAATGGCCACCTCCAAAATCTACTTGAATTATACTTTAACTTGCAAAGCTTTTAAAATGTTTCCCCTTTGGCCTAAAGAAAATATTATCTTATGTAAAAAGATGGCCGCTTAAATTGCCTTTCAAGTACGCCATCTTTAATTAGAATTCTCATTTGAAATATTCAATTCGTTTAATTTCATCATCTTGATATAAGACTTTAAGTTTTAAATGATTTTCTTTATCAACGTAATTCAACGTTTTATAACCATTCTTACCTTCTGTTAATTGGTAACTGCTGCCTAGTGCTTGAATGACATCGCTGATATCATCTCCTACTTTAAAGCCCATGTTCGTTTCAATTTGTTTATCCTTAATAACAACCATTCCATTAATTTTATGATGTGCCTTATCAACTTTCACCACAAAATTAGGATGCTTATCATTGTAATAAAACGCAAAGCGGTCGACTTGAATATTATGATTTTCATTAAAACCCTTTGGATTAAATGATTGATTCATCTTCATGTTGTTAATTGTCATTTCTGATAAATCAACTGATTTTGTACTACTCATATACCCTGAAATCAATAAAGTTATTACACTTATCGTTGAAAACATAAGTACTGCGACTAATTTATACTTCAAAAGAATCACTCCTTTTTACTGCTCTTTCGTATGTATTTTTCGCACATATTTATCATACTACTATTTTTAGAAATTGCACGGTGCTATTTCACTTATATATTACTTTTTCTTCAAAATATATTAACTACATTTGCAACACTATATAATCTTTAGAATTTTCACAACCTTTCCTTTTAATTCCGAATCATTTGTTGATATAATATTATCAATTAACAAAGGGGGTTTTATCGATGACAAAATTAGAAACATATTTTCAAAATGCTCAAGATTTAGATACGTATATCTCTGAGATGAAAGAAAATCAAGAAGGTCTACTTAAGATTTATGAAAGTTTTACAGTACCTGAAGATGATTCACGTATCGAACAAATCAAGCAAAAGTCATATCGTAAAGTACTCGCAATTTCTGAAGATTGGTGTGGGGATGCCATGATGAATATTGCGATCTTAAAACATATCAGCGAATTGTTAGACCTCGAAGTACGCGTCTTTCATAGAGACCAAGACACAGACTTGATTGATCAATATTTAACGAATGGTAAAGCACGTGCGATTCCAATTTTCGTATTCTTAAATGATCAATACGAACAAGAAAATGTATGGGGCCCACGCGCAAAAGCTGCACAAGTCTTCGTTGAAGAAACTAGAAAAAAATTACTTCCAGATAAAGATGATGAAAATTATGATGAAGCCGTACAACAAGCTCATGTTGTCATCAGCAACCGCTTCAAAACAGATTCAAATCTTTGGAAAGAAGTTTACAACTCTATCATGAACAAATTACTGAACCCATAATAAAACTGCCGGAAGCTAGAGTACATGAACTAGCATTCCGGCTTTTTTGATTAAATATCTTTTTTTGTAATGTATAGCGTATTAGCAACAAATAAGACAACAATTGAAGCCGCTGAAATAAACCATTGCCAATTACTGAATTTGAAGTCCCCTGTCGTTGTTTTGTTCGTTAAATAACTGAACGGAATATACTTCAATGCTTTTTGGATATCATCTCCAATTTTCGGAATCATAGGTAGAAATGGTTCCGCAAATGGCACAATCAAGACTAAGAATATACCTAACGCATAAATCAATGCTGGTTTTGGTACGATTAACGCTACCAAGAATAACAACAGACCAAAGAATAATAAGAAAATAAAGTAGAACCATAAAATCTGCAACATCTTCTCATCTTTCACATCAGGTCCTTTTGTAACGGCTTGAATAATTAAAACAAGCACATCTAAAAGCACTGTGATTAAAATCGCGATAAATGCGATAGATAAGACTTTCGCAATAAAATACTTTATACGATTGCTCGTTTTGTTTAAATACAATTGAATCGTACCTTGAGAAATATCTCTTGTGATTGTTTTAATCATAAACAGTAATCCAACTATAGAGAAGAACCAGCTACCCATGGCCATAATAATATCTCCATCTACTTTATGCATTTGTTGATTAATCAATGCTGTCATCCCGATAATTGGAAGTAATGTTAAAATAAGTGCTAAATACGTTAATGGACTTCTTAAGATACTGATAATGTCATGTTTTACGAGTTGGAATAGATTCACTTTTTCTCACCTCTTTGATTAATATTGAAGTACGTATCACGTAATGATTGTTTACGTGTTTCAATGTATTCTGGGAAGACGTCTAATCCTGCAAGTCCTTTTAATAATTCTTTGTAATCTTTGATTGATTTTAATGAAATTTCACCAGAATCTTTATGACTTTGTAAGATACTGAAATGAATCGTCAAATAATCTAAAACCTCTTTAAATTTCTCATCTGATAAGTCTTTTCCTAATTCCAAGACTGTCACATCTGTCGGTGTCCCTTTCGCCATATCCACATCTTGTACAAAATGGCCATCTCTTAAGAACACTGCACGGTCACAAATTAATTCAATGTCTTCTAATTTATGACTCGAAATCAAAATTTTCATATCTAACTCTTTAACTAATCGCTGAATGGTCTCAAGCACATCAATTGAACCATCTGGATCCATACCGTTTGTCGGTTCATCTAAAATTAAATATTTCGGTTTATTCATCAATGACACTGCAATCGCAAGTTTTTGTTTCATACCCATAGAGTATTTTTTGACTTTCTTTTTGATATAAGGCGCCATGCCGAATGCATCAATAATACTTTGTGCATAAGCTTTGTCGTAGCCTTTACCTAAGACTTGCGCAAAGATTTTCAAATTATATAAGCCTGATTTATTATCATAAAGTTTAGGGTGCTCAATTAAATAACCGACGCGTTCATCAGGACCTAAATTTACCTTTCCTGAGTAATTAATAATGTTGCCGTTCATGACTTTCATTAATGTCGTTTTACCTACACCGTTTTTCCCAATCAAACCGACAATGCGGCTTTGATCAAATTTAAAATCAATATTATCTAATACCTTGTTAGAACCGTATTGTTTTGTAATATGTTCAAGTTTCATCAAAAGACCTCCTTTTAAATGACTATTGATTTGAATTAATTTTTTTAAGCTGATAAAAATATGTTCCCACAAAAATTACGATACATAATAAGCCAGACCAAAGCACAAACCTATTGATATAAACTTCCACCATTTTATCTGACATCATATCAAAACGTTCTGTCACAACTGCGATCAACAAGAAACCAATTGCGATTAAAATCGGTACAACAATATTCGCAACAACGATATAGCCCCAATAAGGAATAAAATCCCTTCTGACTTCAGAACTTTTGGGGAAAGCGAGTGCGTGACCCAAAAGGTTAATTGCGATAAATGTCAAAGGCGTCATCAGTTCAATACTATTAATCTCTGCACCTTGCGGCACGTCATTATACACAATCAACACGATTGCACCTGCTAATGCTAACAAGAGTGTTGTTAAATAATGTGTATTTAACTGCTGACGTGCTGAAAAAGGTAAGCTGTGATTGAAGTAATAAGCTTTATTACCGCCTAATTTAAATTGCAATCTGAAGACTTGTCCGCTATCAAAAATAATGATAAACATAACAAGCGCCGCAAAGATATTTTTAATAATAACACTCCATACCGAATCACCTTTAATCAATGGCAATACAACTGGCGCAAGTATAATCATCAATGCATAAACAATTAAAGTATATTTTCTTAATAGTAAGTTTCTTTTGAGCAATGTCTTCATAACACTTCACCAAGCTTTGCTTCATCTAAGCCACCCTTTTCTACATTAACCATCAATTCTTCAATGGTCGGTTCAGAAATTTCTACTCGGTCACCAAAGATTTCTTTGAAAGCATCCGCTTCTTTCGTTAATCCTACATAACCCGTTTGTTTAATTTTCAAATTGATAATGTAACTTTTTAATTCATCATCCAAGTCTTCAACACTACCACGTATTAATTGGTAATCATCCAACAATACATATTTCGGTTCATTGAAGATAATTTGCCCATCTTTAAGATAAACAAGATGATCTGCGATTTTCTCAATATCTGAAATTATATGTGTTGAAAAGAAAACTGAAACATCTTCATTAATGAGTTCTTCTTGGATGATTTCTAGTACTTCATTTCTTGCGATAGGGTCTAATCCTGCTGTCGGTTCATCTAAAATGAACAACTTCGCATGATGACTAAATGCAATCGCAAAGGAAAGTTTCATCTTCATTCCTGTTGAAAACGTCTTAATCTTCTTCTTAAGCGGAAGTTTAAATCGTTCTATGTAGTGGTGAAAAATATCATGATTCCAATTGCGATACATCGGTCCAATACATCGCTCTACTTTTTCGATTGTCCATTTTTCATTCAAGTATAATTCCGAATAAATAAAACCGATTTGTTCTTTGATTTCTCTTTCTTGTTTCGGCATTTCATGTCCAAGCATTTCAATATATCCAGATTCTCGATGAATCAAGTTCATCAATAAACGAATAATGGTTGTTTTACCTGCACCATTAGCGCCAATGAAACCTGTCACATAACCTTTTGGAACATGAAATGAAATATCTTTAAGCTCGAAGTTTTTATGATGATACGAAAGTGACTGTACATCGATAGCTTTTTCTATCATTCATTTTCCTCCTCATAGATTAATGCTAAGATTTCATTCAACTCTTCAAGCGGCATACCGATTGTTTTTGCTTCTTTTACTAATGATTTCGTTAAATCTTCGATGACTATAAATTGCTTTTCTTTCAATATCGCATTGTCTTGCTCTTTAACGTAAGTACCCTTTCCCCTGATTGTGGTCACAAACCCATCTTTCTCCAAATCTTCATAAGCACGTTTGGTCGTAATTAAACTTACGCGTAAGTCTTTCGCAAGTTCTCTCATAGAGGGAAGATGATCACCGGGAGAAATATAACCTTTGAGTATATTTTCTTTAATCTGCTGCTTGATTTGTTCATATATCGGATATTCACTATTATTCTTAAGCAGTATTTTCATCTAACTTCCTCCCTAACTGTATATACACAGTATACACAGATATAACAGTTTTGTCTATGATTTTTACGTAATCTTTACATAATCACTCAAATATCAGTCTTTCCTGTATATATTGTATATACACAGAAGCAATAAAAAAGTAACTGCACAATGCACTTGTACAGTTACTTTTTACGTTTATACTGTTCTCTTTTCTTCCGATCATTATTACGACTGATAAAAGCACAAATCATGAACATGATGGCCGCTAAAAACATTTTAATACTTGCGCCTTCATCTTCAATAAATTGAAAATAAGCACCAGCTAAAAACGCTAGAATTGCGATAATCACAAAAATTTTAGTCAAATGTTTCAATATTTTCACCTCAAATATAATCAGTATATCAAATAATTATTGGGTATTCATGGTTAGTTTTTCTATTTTTAAGGATACATTTAGAATAATCGACCATATTTTCTGAAAATCGTCGTTCTCTACTTTCTATTTAAGCTCATTCAAGATAATATAGTAATGTATGAAGACTTTAAAAAGTGAGGCGGAATTATTATGAATCCATTAGCGCTTGATTTAAATGAGCAACTTACACAATCTAACCCTGTGATATTGGACATGCTGTCTGACTTAGGTAAACACATGTTTTATCCTAAAGGCATTTTATCTCAATCAGCAGAAGCTAAAGCAACAAAGTATAACGCAACAATTGGTATGGCGACAGATGATAATGGAAAATTATACTCTGATACAATCTACGGTTTATACCAACATCTAAATCCAGATGAAATTTTCCCTTATGCGCCACCGCAAGGATTAGAAACATTACGTGCGTTATGGGAAGAAAAAATTCTAAAAGAAAATCCTGATCTAGAACAAAAACAAATTTCTAGACCTATCGTGACAAACGCATTAACACATGGCTTATCTATTTTAGCTGACTTATTTGTTAATGCTGGTGATACGTTATTATTACCTGTACAAAACTGGGGCAACTATAAATTAATTTTTAATACGCGTCATGGTGCTGATATTCAAACATATTCTATCTTTGATGAACAAAATCGCTACACAACTGATGGTTTTGTTGAAGCTTTAGAAAATTATGATCAAGACAAAGTCATCTTATTGTTGAATTACCCAAATAACCCAACAGGCTATACACCAACTGCAGATCAAGTTGATGTTATCGCCAAAGCAATTAAAGACTTAGCTGATCGCGGTACTAAGGTAATTACAATTGTAGATGATGCATATTATGGTCTATTCTATGAAGATGTTTATACACAATCATTATTCTCAGCATTAACACAGCTTGAATCAGAAAATATCTTACCGGTGAGATTAGACGGCGCAACTAAAGAATTCTTTGCTTGGGGCTTACGTGTCGGCTTTATTACTTTCGGTATTAATGATGAAATTACTAAAGCTGTCTTAGAAGCTAAAGTTAAAGGTTTAATCCGTAGTAATATCTCAAGCGGTCCTATGCCTTCACAAAGTGCAGTTCAATATGTATTGCAACCTGAACATCGTGAAGCGTTTGAAGCGGATGTGCAACGTCATATCGATACTTTACGCGAACGTTATGAAGTCACAAAATCAGTGGTATATGATGAGCAATTTAAAGCTTACTGGACACCTTATGATTTCAACTCTGGTTATTTCATGGCAATTCAAGTTAAAGGTGTTGATGCGGAAGCATTACGTAAACACTTAATCGAAGCATATTCTATCGGTACAATTGCTTTGAACAAAACTGATATCCGTGTTGCTTTCAGCTGTATCGAAAAAGACGATATCCCTCATGTGTTCGAATCTATCGCAAAAGGTATCGCTGACTTACAACAATAATAAATAATTAGCTAAACTCTGATCGACTGCTTAGTCCATCAGAGTTTTTTATGTATGATCACTTAAAAAAGCGTCTGTTTTACTGCCATAATATGAATTGTCAAAAAATCGCTATAATTTATATAACTCCTCTATTTTACAGTATTAACAGCCCAAAGCTTTGCAAGATTAAAATATAAAAGTATTATCTTGTAGTTGACACAATCAACTAACCGCATTATTATTAAAACATTCTCTAACTGTATAAGACTTTTGAAAAGATGTGATTTTGGTACATTAGTTCTTGAATTCTAAATAATGTTTTCAGAATATTGGTACTACTTATGCCTCTTTTGCTTTGCAGCTAGAATTGCATTATAAAAAATACTATGAATTGGAGGAAGGACCCATGATATCTTTTGAAAATGACTATCTAGAAGGTGCACATGAAAAAGTTTTAGAAAAATTAGTTCAAACTAATTACGTACAGGAGTCTGGATACGGCAATGATACATTTACTGCTGATGCAATCAGTAAAATCAGACAAGCTATCGATATGCCAGAAGCTGCTATTTATTTTCTAGTCGGTGGAACACAAACGAATCAAGTTGTAATTAACGCAATGCTAAACAAATACGAAGGTGTCATTGCCGGGGACACTGGTCACATCAGTGTACATGAATCCGGTGCGATTGAATTCAGTGGTCATAAAGTATTAACGGTACCTTCTGACAATGGTAAAATCACTGCTGATCAAGTGAAAAATTATATTGATGACTTCTATGAAGACTCAAACTATAAACATATGGTTTATCCAGGTATGGTCTATATTTCTTATCCTACTGAATACGGAACCTTATACACAAAATCAGAATTAGAAAGCATCTCAAACATGTGTAAAACATATGAGATCCCATTATACATTGATGGTGCGCGTTTAGGTTATGGTTTAGTCAGTGATGAAGCTGATTTAGATATTAAGGATATTGCCAAATATGCAGATGTCTTTTACATAGGTGGTACTAAAATCGGAGCTTTATGTGGTGAAGCTATTGTCTTCACAAGCAACAATGAGCCGAGGCACTTTACATCTATTGTCAAACAACACGGTGCCTTACTTGCGAAAAGCCGCTTAATCGGTGTTCAGTTTGCTGAATTATTTACAAATAACTTATATTTAGATATCAGTCGACATGCAGTGGATATGGCAATGCAATTAAAACAAGCATTTGTTGAAAAAGGCTACCAACTCTATTTAGATTCACCAACCAATCAGCAATTCTTTATTATGAACAATGAAACAATTGAAAGATTGAGTGAATATATAAAATTCACTTGTTGGGAGAAGTATAACGAGACGCATAAAATCGTACGCTTTGCGACCAGCTGGGCAACACGTGAAGAACATATCGCCTACCTTAAAGCACATATTTAAGTAAAATTTATCAAAAAAGACGCTTCATTAGCTATACATACTAATGAAGCGCCTTTTTTATCGATAGCAGTTTATGAATTAAACTGCTTTATTTATGATATCTCTTACATCATGCCTGGCATACCCATTCCTGGATTGCCTGCATCATTATTTTCTTCAGGAATTTTAGCTACTACAGCTTCTGTTGTTAAGAACATTGCTGCTACACTTGCGGCATTTTGTAATGCTGAACGTGTTACTTTTGTAGGGTCTACGATACCTGCATCTAACATATTCACCCATTCACCAGTAGCTGCGTTGTAACCAACACCTGGATCTGCATGTTTTAATTTTTCAACGATAATTGAACCTTCTAAACCAGCATTATCAGCAATTTGACGTACAGGTGCTTCTAATGCTTTTAAGACGATATTAATACCTGTTTCAACATCACCTTCAGCTTCAATTTCGCTGACACGTTTGTATACATTCACTAATGCAGTACCGCCACCAGCAACAATACCTTCTTCTACTGCTGCACGTGTAGAGTTCAATGCGTCTTCGATACGTAATTTACGTTCTTTTAATTCTGTTTCACTTGCAGCACCGACTTTAATTACTGCTACGCCGCCAGTTAATTTAGCTAAACGTTCTTGTAATTTTTCACGGTCGAAATCTGAGTTAGTTTCTTCAATTTGTGATTTGATTTGTGATACACGTGCATCGATAGAATTTTTATCTCCGTCACCGTTAACAATTGTTGTATTGTCTTTAGTAACTTCCACTTTATTCGCTGTACCTAACATATCAATAGATGCATCTTTCAAGTCATAACCTAAGTCATCAGTGATGAACTGTGCACCTGTTAAAATTGAAATGTCTTCTAACATTGATTTACGACGATCACCGAAACCTGGTGCTTTAACTGCGACTGCAGTAAATGTTCCACGCATACGGTTTAATACGATGTTTGTTAAAGCATCGCCTTCTACTTCGTCAGCAATGATTAAAATTGGGCGATTAGATTGAACAATTTGTTCTAATAATGGAAGAATATCTTGGAATGAGCTGATTTTTTTATCAGTCACTAAGATATATGGACGTTCTAATACAGCTTCCATTTTTTCAGAGTCAGTTACCATATATGGAGATTGGTAACCTCTATCAAATTGCATACCTTCAACTACGTCTAATTCTGTGTTGAATCCGTTTGATTCTTCAATACTGATAACACCGTCATTACCAACTTTATCCATTGCTTCTGAAATGTATCGGCCGATTTCTTCATCAGCTGCTGAAATAGCACCAACTTGTGCAATTTCATTTTTATTTTCAACTTTTTGAGATTGATCATGTAAAGCTTGTACCGCTTCGCCTACTGCTAAATCAATACCTTTACGTAAACCAACAGGGTTCGCACCGCTTGTTACGTTTTTTAATCCTTCTTGAATCATTGCTTGTGCAAGTACTGTAGCTGTTGTTGTACCGTCCCCAGCAATTTCATTTGTTTTATTCGCAACTTCTTGCACTAATTTTGCACCCATATTTTCATATGGATCTTCAAGTTCAATTTCTTTCGCAATCGTTACCCCGTCATTTGTAATTAAAGGTGCAGTAAATTCTTTGTCTAGCACCACGTTACGACCTTTAGGTCCGATTGTTACTTTGACTGCATTCGCAAGTTGATCTACACCGCGAAGCATTGATTGACGTGCATCTTCAGAAAATTTTATTTCTTTAGCCATATGTTTATAGCCTCCTGTTATTTGTTATGATTGATGTATTATTGTACGATAGCTAGAATTTCCTCTTCACTGATAACAAGGTATTTGTCTTCACCGACTTGTACTTCACTTCCGGCATATTGTTCAAATACCACAGTGTCGCCTTCTTTAACTTCAGGCGTAATAACAGTACCATTATCTAAAGTTCTGCCTGGTCCGACTGCGATAACTTTACCTTCATTAGATTTTTCTTTCGCTTTATCAGTTAATACGATTCCGCTCTTAGTTGTTTGTTCACTTTCAACTCTTTGAATTATCACGCGATTCCCTAATGGTTTAAGCATGGTCGTTCCTCCTCTAATCTGTTGCAATTGTTTATTTCATATTTGATTTATTTACATATCAAGTTTTGTTTAGCACTCTCATATCCTGAGTGCTAATCCACTTTCTATATTAATCAAAATTGGTCAATACATCAAGCAATTAGAATTTTATTTTCCTCGCACAAACTTTTAGTTTAAAATGAATATAACAACTAGATAGTATGGAGGAGTTACATTATGTCACGACTATGGTTTTCAATCCTAACCTTGATCGTTTATGGACTTGCATTGTTCGGTCCACAGATGTTGTATCGTGCTGGTTTGTTTGATCATTTTAAAGGCAAGCAACTTATGCTTACGACATCATACACACAAGTCATTTTAATGATTTTAGCAGCATTGGTCATTTTGTGGATGAATTATAAAATCAAAAACAAAACACGTTTAGAATTACAACCGAAAGTCCAAAAACGTTATGTCATTCTTTGGGCCATTGTAGGGCTCATTGTCGTACTGTTATATCAAATTATTGCTTCTCTATTAAATCATTTTGTATTTAAAATCGATCAGCCAAGCCCGAATACAACTGGCATTATGAAAATTATTCAAGAAGCACCTATTTTTATTGTACTCGTGGCAATTGCTGGACCTTTCTTAGAAGAATTCGTATTCAGAAAGGTTATCTTCGGTGAGATTTTCAATATTCTTAGAGGTAATAAAGTCATACGTTTTATCATTGCTGGCACAGTCAGCTCAGCATTATTCGCTATGGCACATAACGACCCAAACTTTATTTTAATTTATTTTGGTATGGGCTTTATTTTAGCTGGTTTTTATATTTACACCAAGCGTATTGCCGTACCCATTTTAATTCATATCTTCATGAATAGTTACGTGGTCGTCATTCAATTATTATTCGCAGACGATCTTAAAAAAATGCAAGAATCTGTATCATTTATTTTTCATATGATTGGATATTAAAAAATCACGCAACAGGTTACTCTCGAACTTGTTGCGTGATTTTTTTGAATTAGGTTCTATTAATATAGTTACTAATCTAAATACTATATTATTGCTTCTTTCGTTTCATAATCATTAATACAATAAACCAGATAAATGCAACCCCGAATACAATTAACAAAGTGTTGAGTAAGCGTGGGTATTTCTGATTATCAGTTGTTTTTTCTTCTTGTTTCTTTTTCGCTTTATCTGCATTTTGTTTTGTATCTTCTGAAGGTTTGGTTGTCTGTTTAGCTTCAGCATGCTTATCTCGTTTTACTTCTTTTAAATCTGGCATTGAGCCTAAGTCACTTGTTACTAATCCTAAAATTTGCAAGTCTAAATTTGCATAATATTGTTGCGCTCTCATAGGACTGAAATACTGATATTTGAAGTAGCCCGTACTTTGCTGTAAATTATTTAAATTACTATTATTACTAAAATTTTGCGGTTGCAACACTGCATGAACATCATCTTCAGTAGACTGCGTATCATCACTGATCATACCCACTTGATGAACAATAAACGGATTATATCTAAATGACCCTGTAATCAAATGTCCATAACGGTCACCAATTAAACCTAAATTTGAAAAAGGCATTACTTCATCCGAAGCTTGCTGTTCATTTAAGCCTCCATTTAAAGAAGGTGTTGCCGAAGCGAAATTAGAACTGTTCGGTATATAGTCAGCTGATGGATGATAGCTTGAAGTTGGCGTGACTTGTTGATTCGGTTGATATGAATTTTGTCCAGATTTATTGTTGCTTGGTAAATTATTGTCTGATGGGCCTTGTTCTGGTGTTTCTGGTGTAGTGGGTCCATCTGGCATTGATGGTTCTCCTGGTTCAGGCTCCTCTGGTGTTGGTTCGTCTGGCACAGGTTTTTCAGGTGATGGTTCAACTGGATGTGAACCGCCCTCTCCTCTTTGTGGAATCGTACCGCCACCTTGTCCTTTATCATTTTCACTATTATCTTCAGGTTTTTCTGTATTATCGCCTGAAGATGGTTTTTCGTCTGGATTTGTTTCTTCAGGTTTTGGTTCTTCTGGATTTGTAGGTTCGGGTTGGGTTTCAGTATTATTACTGCTGTCATTTGGGTTGTCCGAACTTTCTGCACCTGTTGAACTGCCTCCAGGTTGATCGTTTGGTTGAGGTTTTGTCGTATCTTGTGAAGTGTCTTCTTGTGTTGTATTTGTCTCCTCATTTGTCGATGTATTATTTGATTGTGTTGTTGTTTGGTCTTCTTTTTGTGTTGTAGTATCACTCTGTTGGTTTGGCTGAACACTAGATGAAGTACTTTCATTTGAAGTGTCACTCGGACTTTGAGTTAACGTTTCTTCTTCAGGCGCGCTTTGATTATTTAAACCATCTGATTGTGTTTTAGTTGTTTCTGTTTGTTTTGAAACAGGTACTTGTTGATTATTTTGTGCTTGTTCTGCGGCATGTGTTACTGTACTTGGTAATAGCAGCCCAGTTGCAGCGATGGTCAATGTTAATTTTTTGTATACTTTCTTTTTCATTTTAACGCACCTCCTTTTATCAAATATAGCAATCAACTTAAGTATATAAGAACTTATCTTTAAATTCTATATGTATATTAGAATGAAAAGAAGTGTTAATATACTTAATAATTTGTAATAATCCAAATAAAGCTCTTAAATATCAGATTATTATCAATATTGGAAATTCATAACGTACTTTAGTACAGTAATATTAATAAAAGAATGGAGAGGATTATCAATGAAAGTTCAACTATTTCAATTCAATCTTGCACATGGGAATGCGAAAGCTAACCAAGATAAGATTGAATCACTATTTTCAAAACACCTTGAATCTGATACAGACGTCGCTGTTTTACCTGAAATGTGGAATAACAGTTACGCACTAGAACAACTATCTACTTTATCAGATGATGATTTAAAAGAGAGTCTATCATTCATTCAAAAGCTAAGCCGTGCTTATAACGTTACAATTGTTGCTGGATCAGTTTCTAATAAGAAAAAAGGCAATACTTTTAATACTGCATTCACAGTTAACGCACAAGGCGAATTGATTTATCAATATGATAAAGTACATCTCGTTCCTATGTTAGATGAGCATTTATACTTAACTGGCGGTGAAACTGTTCCTTATGTCTTTTACCTCAATGAACAAGTGCGTGCGTCACAAATCATTTGCTATGACTTACGATTCCCTGAAATTGCACGACACCCTTCTATTGAAGGTGCAGATATTTTATTCTATGTAGCTGAATGGCCAATGGCACGTTTAAATCATTGGCGTACATTGCTCCAAAGCCGAGCGATTGAAAATGATATCTTCGTTATCGCTTGTAATACTTGCGGTTTTGAAAAAGATGGTGGCACAGAATACGCGGGTCATTCTCTTGTGATTAATCCGAATGGAGAAATCTTAGCTGAAGCAGGAACTGAAGAAGAAGTCTTAACTGTAGATATTAATCTTGATGAAGTTAAGCAGCAACGACAAAATATTCCTGTCTTTGATAATAGACGCCCTCACCTTTATAAATATGATCAATAAAAATAACCCATGAGTTTGGGAGGAACTCATGGGTTTTACTTATTATTAAGGGAATGTTTACAGTTATTTTTCTATCTATTTTTGGGGATGTTATTAATTATGAAAAAAATTTAGTGAATTTACCGATATTTGATAAATTTAATGTTACTCACGATAATTTAACTACAATGATATGCATACCGAACGCTTCATTTCCGATATACATATATGAGAGATGCAGGAATCAATGCAAGGACAAACACCGATTCCTGCTTTAAGGATTAAACAATTTAGTGCTTATACTCAAAGGACAATAAATAAGGAATTATTTTTGAGTGAATTTTTGAACTGTTTCGATGATTAATTTTACGAATTCACCGATAGTGCCTACGATATCTCCTGCCATGTGTATTGCCCCCTTTCTTTTCAATATAGGATGATCAGTTAGTCTAAGGCATGTTAGACCTACGAAGAATATTAACGATGCCATAAACCAATTTCTTTGAAATATTAAGATGAAGTAAGGTAACCACATTGACTTCAAACACGATATGTTTATGTAATGTGTTACCTGAATTCTTATCACATCTCTGTGATACATCTTCATTAAAACATCATTTCTAAAGTTAATGTTAAATAATCCCTAACTTATGATATTTCAATCATAACTGTCTATAAATATATGTTAAAATGACGATAATAGTAGATTTTCTACAGTTTGGAATAAAAAACGAACAGTTAGGCAATGAATCAATAAAATATCCTTTTTAGTTGTATAATGTCAGTGAGGAGAGTGAGGCTATGCAAAAGGCTTTTTATAGGCAGGTTGATCGTTGGGCTCAAGCCCTTCAAAAAAGAAACAATCTAGACCGTATCGCTTATTTAAAAATAAAGCTTGGCCTAGAAGTCTTTTTCAATAACCTTTTCAAAACGATTGTCGTTTATGGACTTGCTCTTCTATTCCATGTTTTCTTATACACACTAACTGTTCATTTAAGCTATTTTATTATCCGACACTTTGCACACGGTGCGCATGCCAAATCAACACTTGCATGCTATATAGAAAGTATTGTTTTATTCGTAATGTTGCCATGGCTCTTAGCAACGTATCATGTACCAATCAACATTATGATTACTCTTGCAGCAATCGCAGTCATTTTACTTTGTATTTATGCACCTGCTGCTACAGTTAAGCAACCAATTCCCACACGACTGATTAAGAAAAAGAAAATCACGGCAATCATTCTTGCAACATTAATGTTTGCAATTTCATTCCTTGTTCCTAATGCTTACCAACAAATGATTTTGCTAGGTATCACATTACAAGGCGGTTCACAATTGCCAATATTTTTCCCTAAAAACAGAAAGGATGTATTGTAATGGACTTATTAAATGGTATCTTTAAATTATTCGCTTTTATCTTTGAGAAAATTGGAAACTTAGCTAAGTATAACCCATGTTGGGGTTACTTCGATGAAACTGAAGTACCAAGAGAATTATTAGAAGAAGATAACTAAAATCTAAAGAGTACAATCTTCATTGTATAAGAAAGTGTGTATAACATGGAATTATTAAACGGTATGTTTATAGCGACTTATCAAGGTATCTTACTCTTTTTAATCGCTAAAATTATTTTGAACTTATGCTACTCTTATAAAGAAATAGCTATACTTATAGCGATAAATATATTGGGAAGTTTTTCATATATTATCATTGGTAAATATGCACTATTTATCGTGATATTACTTACCGCAATCTATTTATACAAAAAAATAAAATTATACTCTTTGCTGACAATGGTAGGAAGTGTCCTAATTTTATATTTAGGTAACCTTTCTGCCATGTCTGTTTTTATACTGCTTGATGCATACGATCCTAAAAGAATATTTATAAATGTTCTTTACTTAATAACATTTACAGTGGTTTCTATACTCTTAGCCTATGCAGTTAGATTTTTAATTAAAAAGTTAAGAACATCTTATTTATCTAGTAATAAGTTTTATATAGGAACAGTTACTACCTTTTTAGTAGCTACTTTTATTGTCATATATGTATTAATGCCTTCTAACATTAATTCTAGCGAATCCTTTAAACTTGTAGTTCTAGTTTATGTTGCTTTCATTCTCGCCGTAGTTGTTTTAGTGTTAGTAATCAGCTTCACGGTATTACGAGAAATGAAGTATAAGAGACAAGTTGAAGAAATAGAGAATTATTATAAATACACGTTACGTATTGAAAAGATTAATAATGATATGCGCAAGTTCAGACATGATTATGTGAACATATTACTTTCCATGTCTGAGTACATTCGTGATGACGATATGCCTGGTTTAAGAGCTTATTTTGAGGAACATATTGTTCCACTTAAAGATAATATGCAGACGAATTCTTTTAAAATCAATGGACTCGAACGTTTACAAATTCGAGAGTTAAAAGGTTTGTTGACGACTAAAATTATTCAAGCACAAGAAAATAATATCAGAGTAAGTGTTGAAGTACCTGATGAGATACATCATATTTCATTAGACATGATTGACTTATCGAGAGTAATGGGGATTATTTTGGATAATGCAATTGAAGCTTCCACTGAAATCGATGATCCTTTAATTCAAATCGGCTTTATGAAAAATAAGGATGCCGTGATGATTATTGTGATGAATAAGTGTGCTAAAGATACCCCTAAAGTTCATGAACTATTTAAAGAGAACTTCTCAACTAAAGGTCCAAATCGAGGTTTAGGGCTATCAACTTTAAGAGAAATTATTGATCAAACGGATAATGTTTTATTAGATACTGTGATTGAAAATCATTACTTTATACAAAAACTTGAAATCATGAATACCGAACACGAGGATGTGAAATAAACGTGAAGATTATTATATGCGAAGATGATGTACAACAGCGTGAACACATTGAATCCATCATTGAAAATTATATTATGATTGAAGAAAAACCTTTAGAAGTGGCGCTCTCAACGGGTGATCCTTATGAGGTATTAGAATTCGCTAAAGCTACAAATGAGATTTGTTGTTACTTCTTAGATATTCAGTTAGATTCTGATATTAACGGTATTAAGCTTGGCAGCGAACTTAGAAACTATGATTCTGTCGGCAGTATTATCTTTATTACTAGCCACAGTGAACTCACTTATCTTACTTTCGTTTATAAAGTAGCAGCCATGGACTTTATTTTTAAAGATGACCCTTCAGAAATGAAATCTCGAATTATTGATTGTATCGAAACTGCATTGACGAGACTACAGTTGCTTTCAAAAGAATCTAGTCTCGAAACAATTGAGTTAAAACGTGGCAGTAACTCAGTCTATGTTAATTACGATGATGTTATGTTCTTTGAATCCTCGGCAAAATCACATCGCTTAATTGCGCATTTAGACAATCGTCAAATCGAATTTTATGGCAACTTAAAAGATTTAAGCCAATTAGATGACCGCTTCTTCCGTTGTCACAATAGTTACGTCATTAATCGCAATAACATCGAAGAAGTAATATCTAAAGAACGTGAGGTCTACTTTAAAAATGGTGAACACTGTTATATCTCAGTAAGAAATTTAAAGAAAATCTAATCAAACAGGGCTGAAATCGCAATTGATTTCAGCCCTTCTTTTCTACTTATTCTTTTTATATTTCCACTTATAATTTATTGCTCCGAGTTATCTTCTACTACATATATACCATGCAAATCATATTTCGTGAATTTTAAATATGCTTGACCTGATTCTGTACCTACACGTATTCCTTTACTATTCTCTGGAGGGAAAATGCGTGAAGACATAACACGCTCACCATGATTACAGAAAACTTCAATACTAGATTGGTCTACAAAAATTTGTAAATGCTCTAAATCTCGACTCAATTGTACTGAACATTTCGTTTCAACATTTGCAAGCGGTACTTCCCCACTTTCACTGCAATCTAATGTCACTAAACGTGAATGTGTGTTATACGTCACTTTTGTCGAATTCCATTTTGAGACTTTTACTTCAAAATAGATTTCAGTCGCATCATTTTCCAAAATTTCAATCTGCAGTTCAAAGTTGTCGCCTTCATAAGGGTGGAGCTGTTTCGCAAATTTATTGGCATAACCTAATGCTGTTTCTTCGTTATATCTTAATTGTTTTAAGCTGGAGTGCGGTGTTTGATATATCTTTCCGTTGTGCATAGTAAGTTGTCTTGGAATAGAAAGACAAGGAACTTGTGCAATTTCAGGCAAATGTTCATATTCGCCTTCTGTTTTTAATAAACCGATTAAGACACGCGAACCTTCAGCATCTTCGAACGTTTGAGGGAAGACAAAACCAAAGCCGTCATCCCACAATTTGAAATCGCCATGATTCATCTTAAAGTTATGGAAATGTAAATGCCCCATTAAGTAACCTGCTTTAAATGCGTGTTCCGTATTTTCAGCTGTAAAAGTTAAAATGTCATAACCGTTCATAGTGAAATAATCAGATGCATGCCAAAAATCACCAAAGTGAGAAAGGTTTGTATGGACGGGTGCGATCAATTGCCATTGGTTGAGATCGTCGGCATGATAAGCTAATAATCTTCCTTGTCCTTTTTCTGTTTGTGCACTTAACAATGCAAAACGTGCTCCATCTTTTTCAAACACTTTTGGGTCTTGTACATTTTGAACATAGCCTTCAGGCACTTCAAAATTGATAGGTTGCTCATATTTTTCGATTTCACCTGTATGATTTTTCACTGCATGCAGTTGCATGAAAGGTGCTTCAATAACAGCATCTTTACTTTTTGCTGAGTATATAAAATGTGTCTGCTGATTGATCTCTATCGCACTGCCGCCTTTAATCCCCTCATCATCAAATAATCCGTCTGGTTTTAACATAATCTGTTCTGTAGGATTTTGTATTAAATCAGGAGTTTGATATGCGTAACTATAGCTTAATCCATTATTAATCGTAAATGGATACCATACATGACTTATTAAATAATGCTTGCCATCAAATAATAGACCATTCGGTTTACCCGCTGAACCAAATGGCGGCTGTAAATGGAATGTTTGTTTATACGGTGAAGAAGCGAACTTGTCTTTGAGTTCAGCAATTCTTTCAGCTGGTAGTTGTTCTATTCGTTGCGTTTCTACTTCATTTATCCAATCTTGCATCAACCATGTCCTCCTAATTAAACGTTTATCATCATTTCTTTTATTTTAGCATATTTATATACGCCCACCTATCCTCTTTTTCATACGGATTTCTATCTATGACATTTATATCAATTTTATAAGATAATACTTGTGCTTAATCAATTAATAATTTAGGGTAAAATTATACCCTTGCAATTTGGTCAATTGTATATTAGGATAAACCTTATCAACATTATCGGAAAAGAGGGATTAAATGATTTGGATGATTATCAGCGGTCTAATTGTGGGGAGTTTACTAGGATTTGTAATGCAGCGGACACGATTTTGTTTAGCCGGCGGATTTAGAGATATGTATGTTCAAAAAAATAATAAAATGTTTTACGCTTTACTCATTGCAATTTCTGTTCAAGCAATTGGTTTATTAGCTTTCACAGCGATAATTGGCAAACCTTTAGATAACGGAACATTCCCAATTATCGGAACAATTGTTGGATCATTTGTTTTCGGTGTTGGAATTGTATTAGCTGGCGGTTGTGCCACTGGTACTTACTACCGTGCTGGTGAAGGTCTTATCGGCAGCTGGTTAGCTTTAGTTGCTTATGCAGTATTCTCAGCTATTACTAAAGCAGGATTGTTAAAACCAGTGATGGAAGGTCTTAATTCAAAAACTAATGTTAATGCAGATATGTCAACAAGTACAGGTATTCCTGCTTGGGTTTGGGTCATTGTCATTACAGCAATTACAGTGTTCTTAGTGGTTAAAACAGTACGTAAACCTAAACCGAAAATTGCAGTCCCTAAATTAAAACAAAAATTCACAGGTGTACGCCACTTCTTCTTTGAAAAGAAATTCCACCCATTCGTAGCAGCAATTGTTGTTGGATTAATTGCGTTACTTGCTTGGCCAATGAGTTATTCAGCAGGCCGTGAAGGTGGTTTAGGTATCACTACACCTTCTTCAAATTTAGTACAATTTATCATCACAGGTAAAACATCATTCTTAGACTGGGGCGTATTCTTAGTCTTAGGTATTTTCATCGGATCTTATATTGCAGCTAAAGGTTCACGTGAATTTGCTTGGAGATTACCAGATAAAAAGACTTTAAGAAATAGTGTTATCGGCGGTGCATTAATGGGATTCGGCGCTTCAGTTGCCGGCGGTTGCTCAATTGGTAACGGCTTAGTTGCAACAGCAGCATTATCTTGGCAAGGCTGGATTGCTCTTGCATCAATGATTTTAGGTACTTGGTTAATGAGTTACTTTATCTTTATTAAACCAATGAAAGCATTACGTAAAGCACCTGCTAAAACAACTGCTTCAAGACCTGCAACACAATCATAATTAAGTTAAAATAGCCATAACGAATAAAAAGTTTTAAACAAAGGAGAATGAATCTATGGTATACGAACTAGGAACAGTCGGAATGGTTTGTCCTTTCCCTCTTATCGAAGCACAGAAGAAAATGGAAGAATTAGAAGTCGGAGACGAATTGAAAATCGACTTTGACTGCACACAAGCGACAGAAGCTATCCCAAACTGGGCAGCTGAAAAATCTTACCCTGTAACAAATTACGAACAATTAGGAGACGCTTCTTGGACAATTACAGTTCAAAAAGCCTAAACTAAAAAAGGAGTTTGCATTGAATGAAAATTCAAGCAAACTCCTTTTCTTTATTTACGATTCATATTATTCATAAAGAAGAGTAAAGACTGTAATTCTACCCCTAAATCAATATGATGTACTGATACATTATCAGGTACATCGATACGTGAAGGTGTAAAGTTTAAAATGCCTTTTACGTTACTAGCGACAAGTTGATCAGCAACTTCTTGTGCTGCTCTTCCAGGTGTTGTGATAATCACTACATCTAAATTGCCTTTTTTCAAAATATCATGAATGGCATCCATGTCTTTAACTACAACTTTTCCAATTTGCGTACCGACTACATCCGCGTCAATATCAAACGCTTCTGTAATCACCATATCATCGTGGATTGAGAAGTTATATGAAAGCAATGCTTTCCCTAAGTTCCCTACGCCGACTAAACCAATACGAATTACATCACTTTCGCTGATTTCGCCTTTAAAGAATTCTAATAAACTCTCCACATTGTAACCATAACCTTTTTTACCCAGCTCACCAAAATATGAAAAATCTCTTCTGATGGTAGCTGAATCAATATCCAATGCTTCACTGATTGTTTTAGAATTCACTCTATCTATCCCTTTTTCTTGAAGGGTATTCACGAATCGGTAATATAAGGGTAATCGTTTCAAAGTCGCGCGAGGAATTTTATTGTTTTGATTAGCCAATTTATTTTCCTCCAAATCTTTCTAACTACTATCCCAAACTTTATTCAGTTCAACCATAATAAAACTATACTTTTAATCGTATGAAGTTATGTTAATTTAGCCATGGAGTTGTGAAAAGTAGTCATTTTATCGACTATTAGCAGATTATAGTATTATCATAGTTAATAATGCTGTACAACAATACTCAGCTTGTTTCTGGAATCATTTTTTATTATTTAAGTATACCGTATGATTTCAGAAATTGGAATGACTGTATTATCAACATTTTAGTGAATACGCTCTTTATTACACTAAAACATCCATAATTGCATTTGTAAATTACAGCAATGTACTAACTATTATACGATTAGAATTTTGTTTTGAACACATTTTTTTAAAACAAATCATAATTAATGGTCTGTATTAAATGTGTATTGACACAAATTTCTGATAAAATATTCAATCTTTTAATTTCGCGTGATATGTTAGGAATTCATGTCAATTGCGCTTATAATAGTAACTAAGCGACGCTTTTTAGGAAGGAGGACTACGAGATATTTACAGACAAATCTCGTATAAATTTGAATGATATTACTACAATTAAACAATGTCTCAAAATCCTTCGACGGGGAAGAAATCTTTAGTGATGTCCACTTTGAAGTAAAGAGTCATGAAAAAATAGGCATTGTCGGCAGAAATGGCGCTGGCAAATCAACATTAATGAAAATCATTGCTGGTGTGGATGGTTATGATAGCGGCAATGTCTCGAAAATCAAAAATTTAAAAGTCGGTTATTTAACACAACAAATGACCTTAGATACTGACCATACCGTATGGGAAGAGATGTCTAAACCTTTTGCGTATCTTAAACAAATGGAACAAGAAATGCAGGCGGAAACTAATTGGTTAGCCAATCATGCTGATGAATATGAATCTGAGACTTTCAAAGACCATATGGCAAGATATGAAGCTTTGTCTAACCAATTTGAACGCCTAGAGGGGTATCAATTTGAAAGCAAGATTAAAACGGTCTTACACGGACTAGATTTTAACGAAGAAGATTTCAATCGTTCAGTAAATGATTTCAGCGGTGGTCAAAAAACGCGTTTGTCACTCGCACAAATGCTATTGAGTGAACCTGATTTATTATTACTTGATGAGCCGACCAACCATTTAGATATGGAAACAACACAATGGCTCGAAGATTATTTGAATTACTTTAAAGGTGCTATCGTTATTATCAGTCACGACCGCTTCTTCTTAGATAAAACGGTCAACCAAATCTACGATGTCGCACTCGGTGCAGTTCAACACTATGTCGGCAACTATAGTAAATTCATCACACAACGTGATCAATATTATCAAAAACGCATGCAAGAATACGAACGTCAACAAGCTGAAATTAAACGACTAGAAACATTTGTCGAAAAAAATATCACACGTGCATCAACAAGCGGAATGGCTAAAAGTCGTCGAAAAGTTTTAGAAAAAATTGAACGTATCGATAAACCGATGTTAGATGCTCGCAGCGCTAATATCCAATTCGATTTTGATCGTAATACAGGTAATGACGTATACCATATTAGAAACTTAGAAATCGGTTATGCAGAGCCTGTGATTGCCCCTATCACAATGGAAATCACTAAAGGAAATCATTTAGCAGTCATTGGACCGAACGGTATCGGAAAATCAACATTCATTAAAACTGTAGCCGACCGTATTCCTAAATTAGGCGGCGAAATTATTCATGGCGCAAATTTACGTGTCGGTTACTACGATCAAAAACAAGCAGAATTCAAATCTAATAAAACCATTTTAGACTATGTATGGGACCAATACCCTACCATGCCAGAAAAAGATGTACGTGCAGTATTAGGTCGTTTCTTATTTGTTCAAGATGATGTTAAAAAAATCATCAATGATTTATCAGGTGGTGAAAAAGCCCGCTTACAATTGGCATTATTGATGTTAGAACGTAATAATGTCTTAATTCTTGACGAGCCTACCAACCACTTAGATATCGATTCTAAAGAAATGTTAGAACAAGCACTTCAAGATTTTGAAGGTACTTTAATCTTCGTTTCACATGACCGTTACTTTATTAATCAACTGGCAAATAAAGTTTTCGATATGCAACCAGATGGCGGTACTGTTTACGCAGGCAATTATCAATATTATTTAGATAAAACTGAAGAGAAAGCCGCGATTGCCGCAAAAAATGAAGCACAACAAGCAGCACAAATCTCGACTGAAGAAAATACGAATTCATACGAAAATCAAAAAGCACAGCGTAGAGAACTACGTCAGTTAGAACGCCAAATTGAAAACTGTGAAGCAGAAATTGAAAAGTTCGAAGAACAAATCGAAACCATCGATCATCAATTAACACAACCAGAAGTATTTAATGATCCAGAAAAAGCTGCACAGTTAGCTGAAGAAAAAGACACTATCGAACACCAACTCGAACAAGTTATGGAAACGTGGGAAGAATTACAAGAAAAAATAATATAAACCATAAAGGTTACCGAGGACTAGAAATGAACACTTCATTTTTAGTCCTCTTTTATTACAATTCCTTAACAAAATTATCAACATTAAAAATCCCTTAACATCAACTATCCACAGAGTTATCCACTTTATCCACAGGAAAAATGACACCATTTTAAAGACTATTCACATCACTTTCCACAGTTATTCACCTATTTACCCACACTTATCCACAAGTTATTCACTTATTGTTGATAAGTACGCATGTTCGCTATTGACAAAACAACAACTCAATCAAAATTGGCGACTGCTCATTATTATGAGATACTATAAATAATTCATATAAATAGAGAGGTATTATTCATGGATAGTGTACTTAATATTTTCTTATTTTTAATCTTCATGTGGCTAGTGATTACAGCGCTTTATATCATACTCACTTACTACCAAAAATACCGCGCTGCACAACGTATACGTTCATTATGGGATGCACGCGCTAAATCTGAAAGCTTCATACGTCCCAATCAACATTATCGCTATCAATACGATACATATCATCAGCAAAATGAACATACACTCGATGATAAAACATGGTCCGATTTAAATTTAGACGACGTGTTTCAACAACTCAATTATAATTTCACCGCAATTGGTGAAATGCGCTTATACGCAACACTTCGAGGCATGTTTAAAGTTAACAACCAAAGTTTGATTAACAAGTTCAAAAATCATAAAACATTTCGTCAAAGTGTGTCTGTACATTTATCACAAATTGGCAAAACAATTTACCCAATGTTTCCGGATCAAATCAAACCGATTAAAATGCAAAATATTTATTATCTATGTCCTTTGCTTCCTATTATAGGTTTGATACTTGTACCTATTCTAAAGGGTCCAGGCTTATTAATATTACTCTTTACGATTGTGTTGAATATCTTTCTAAGCGGTAAATTATCCAAACACTACTCTGAATATATCAACGCAACCTTTTATTCTGTTAATGTCATTAAAAAAGCTGAACGTATTCATCAACTTGAACAAGCACCTGAACTTGATGTGAATTTCAAACATTTCGCGAAAGCCAAACGATTCAGTCCCCTACTAGGTAAAGTTTCACCTGATAACGAAGGCGGTGCGATGGCAGAATTTATTAAACTCGCTTTCATGTTAGATTATGTTATTTTCAATTCAGTTCAAAATACCTTTACTAAGCATCAAGATGAACTGATGGCTTGTTATGACTATGTCAGTGAAATTGACAATCATTATGCGATTGCTTTATGGCAAGAAACTTTAGAATCATATACACATCCTGAAGTCACACAACAACCTGAATTAGAATTCAACGCGTTAGTTCACCCTTTACTTGAGACACCTGTCCCAAATGATTTAAACATTCAGCGAAATATCTTACTGACAGGTTCGAACGCATCAGGTAAATCGACGTTCATGAAAGCTGTAGCACTCAATTTAGTATTAGCGCAAACTGTTGATACAGCATTAGCGACTCAATTCAAATATAAGCCTGGTATGATTTTAACTTCTATGGCGAATCAAGATGATGTACTGAGCGGAGATAGTTACTTCATCGCAGAATTGAAATCTATCTTACGCTTAATGGATCAAACAGACACTTATTGTTATTGCTTTATCGATGAAATATTTAAGGGAACGAATACAACAGAGCGCATTGCTGCTTCTGAATCAGTTTTAAATTACCTTGCAGAACATCCCGAATACAGAATCATTGCGGCAACGCATGATATTGAATTATCACAACTACTTGAACAGGATTTTGCGAATTATCATTTTAATGAAACGATTAAAGATGATGAAATTTATTTTGACTATAAAATCAAACCAGGTAAAGCAGATACTCGTAATGCAATTGAATTATTACGCTTAATGCACTTTCCTGATGCTGTTTATCAAAATGCATTAAAAAATACAAAAAAGTAGAGAAGCAAAATAACTGCTTCTCTACTTTTTCTTTTATCAATATTTCTTTATATTCAATTATTCTACTGAAAATTCTTCAATATCAATACTGCTTTTACCATTTAAATCTAAATCAGCTTTTAATCCAGCTTCATATAAATAATGACCTGCTGCACCAATCATCGCCGCATTGTCAGTACATAACTTCGGACTTGGAATTGATAATTTAATCTGATGTTCTGCACATGCTTCTTTAAGTGCTTTTCGTAAACCTTTGTTGCTTGCGACACCACCTGCGACTATTAACTGATTCACTTGATACGTTTCACATGCTTTAATCGCCTTGTGTACTAAAACTTCAACGACACTATTTTGGAAACTTGCCGCAACATTTTCAGGAATAATTTCTTTATTCTTTTGTTTCAAGTTATGCAGCTTATTGATAACTGCACTTTTTAAACCACTGAAGCTAAAATCAAAACTATCCGGTTCTAGCCATACACGTGGGAAGTCGTAGACATCTTCCCCTTCTGTTGCGAGTTGATCGACTTTCGGTCCGCCGGGATACGGCAAGCCGATTGTACGTGCCACTTTATCATAAGCTTCACCGACTGCATCGTCTCTTGTTTCACCGATAACTTCAAAGTTTAAATGGTCTTTCATATAAACTAACTCTGTATGACCACCTGATACTATCAGTGCCATCAACGGAAACTCGAATGGTTCTTCTAAATTATTCGCATAGATATGACCTGCAATATGATGCACCGGGATTAATGGTTTATCATATGCATATGCTAATGCTTTTGCTGCATTGACTCCGATTAAAAGTGCACCGATTAAACCTGGACCTTCTGTCACCGCAACCGCATCTATTGCTTCCATATCTGTATGTGCTGTTGTTAAGGCCTCATCTATCGTTTGTGTAATACCTTCCACATGATGACGGCTCGCTACTTCAGGGACCACGCCGCCGAAACGTTTATGACTTTCAATTTGACTTAGCACAGTATTGCTTAAGATTTCTTTGCCATTTTTAATCACACTGGCACTTGTTTCATCACAGCTTGATTCTATTGCTAAAATTAATGTATCTTTTTCCATTATAAATCCACCCACATTACGAGTGCATCCTCGCCTTCTCCATAATAATTTTTTCGTTTGCCGCCGTAATTGAATCCTAATGATTCATAAACACGACGCGCAATGCTGTTTTCAATACGTACTTCTAAACTCATAACCTCACATGTTTGTCTAGCGAAATTCATCGCATACTCCACAATTAACTTTCCTAATCCATACCCGCGCATCTTTTCAGTTACCGCAACTGTCGTAATTTGTGCTTGATCAATGACGGTCCATATACCGATATAACCAATAATCTCTTGCTCATATTCCATCACAAAATAACGTGCAAATTGATTACGTTCGACTTCATGATAAAAAGCATCAATAGTCCAAGAGCTATCATTAAAACACAAGCGTTCTAAATCAAAAACTTTCGGCACATCCTCTACAGTCATCAATCGTATATTCAAGCCATTTAATTCTGTTGCGTTTTTAACCAATTGCGTTCTGCCTCAGAAAGTTTAAGATAGTCTGGTTTAAAGGTATGGATATTTTCTGGTTGCGTAATTAAACTTTGCATCACGCTGGCATTAGGAAGTTGATGAATTATCGGTCCATTTAGCAACTCAGTAATATTTTCTAAATCATGACCGACAAAAACGTGTGGCTGTTGTTGTTGATTCAGATAATCATTTAAATCTGTAATCAACATATATTGGTCTTCTAATAAGTTAACAAGTTGACCTTCTTGGTATTGATAAACACCTGTATAAACCGCTTCTCGTCTTGCATCAAACACGGGAACAATTAACTGTTCAGTCTGTGTATCAGGTAAAGTTGCAGCTAAGGCTTCTAAAGATGAAACGCCATATAACTCTGTATTTAATGCATAAGCTAACGTTTTAGCAGTCGTAACACCAATTCTTAATCCAGTGTATGAACCAGGACCTTTAGCAACGATAATTGCATTAATATCTCTTTTAGTGATACCTGCTTCTTCAATGATTTTTTGAATCGCCGGCATCAGTTGAACAGAATGATTACGTTTAATATTTGTGGTATGTTCTACTAGTATATTTTCATCTTGCATCACTGCAAGCGACATAGGCTTATTGGATGTATCCAGCAGCAAGTAAATCACGTGTGACGTCCTCCTTCAGTTGTGCATAATGCGCACCTTGTGCTTCTATTGTAATTTCTCTTTTATTTTCATCTACTGCAGTAAGATTAATCGTTAAATGATTATCTGGCAATAAGTCTTGAATAAATGTACTCCATTCAATAACGGTTACTGCATGATCATCAAAATATTCATCGAACCCTAAGTCTTCATCAGAATCTTCTAAGCGATAGCAATCCATATGATGAAATTTCATGTTCGTTCCTTTATAAGATTTAATAATATTGAAGGTTGGAGAATTAATTGTACGTTTCACTCCTAAATGCTTACCGATGAATTGACTTAATGTTGTCTTTCCTGCACCTAAATTACCGTTTAATAAAATTAGATCTTTGGGTTGTAAATGCTTTGTCAGTATTTCAGCAAATTGATTCATTTGATCAATATTGTTGATTGTTATCATTTTCAAGTCTCCTATTTTCTATTCTGTATGCGTACAGAAATTTCGTCTTCTATATTGTAACATGGCATGCAACTGCTTTTGACTATAATGATTGTTTGCTTTAAAAATGAAATATGTAATTATTAAAAACGTTTTCATGTATGAAATTAAAAAATTTTCAGAAATCCGGTTGACATCCCCCTGGACATGTAGTAAATTAAGTTTATCAAATTTTTAGACAATTCAAATTTATTCATAAAACCATTCGAAAGGAGCAAATTGAAATGACTAACAGAACACAAGCAAATACTCTACCGACAACAACAAATATTTTAGTCATTTTATTAATTTGCTAGGACTCGAACTTTAGTAAAAACCATTACTAAATGTTTAAGTCCTATTTCCGATTGAATGGGACTTCCATTGACGTCCCAATAATTATTGGGACGTTTTTTTATTTGAATCTTCGGGGGGAATTATATTGAGAAGCGACACAATCAAAAAAGGAGACCAACAGGCTCCGGCCAGAAGTTTACTTCATGCCACAGGACAAATCAAAGATCCAACAGATATGAACAAACCATTCGTAGCGATTTGTAACTCTTATATCGATATCGTTCCAGGACATGTTCACTTAAGAGAATTAGCAGATATTGCAAAAGAAGCTATCCGAGAAGCAGGCGCAATTCCATTTGAATTCAACACAATTGGTGTTGACGATGGTATCGCAATGGGACACATTGGAATGCGTTATTCATTACCATCTCGTGAAATCATCGCAGATGCAGCTGAAACAGTTATCAATGCACATTGGTTCGACGGCGTCTTCTACATTCCTAACTGTGACAAAATCACACCAGGAATGTTAATGGCAGCAGTTAGAACAAACGTACCTGCTATCTTCTGTTCAGGCGGACCGATGAAAGCTGGTTTATCTACAACAGGTAAAGCCTTAACTCTTTCATCTATGTTCGAAGCAGTTGGTGCCTTTAAAGGCGGTTCAATGACAAAAGAAGAATTCTTAGATATGGAACAAAATGCTTGCCCTACTTGCGGTTCTTGCGCAGGTATGTTCACAGCAAACTCAATGAACTGTTTAATGGAAGTATTAGGACTAGCACTTCCATATAATGGTACAGCATTAGCCGTATCAGACCAACGTCGAGAAATGATTCGACAAGCCGCTTTCCAATTAGTAGACAATATTAAAAATGATTTGAAACCACGTGATATCGTTACAAAAGAAGCATTAGATGATGCATTCGCATTAGATATGGCGATGGGCGGTTCAACAAACACAGTACTTCACACACTTGCAATCGCAAATGAAGCGGGTGTTGATTATGACTTAAGCCGTATCAATGAAATTGCTAAACGTACACCTTATTTATCTAAAATCGCACCAAGTTCTTCTTATTCTATGCACGATGTTCATGAAGCCGGCGGTGTTCCTGCTATCATCAATGAATTAATGAAAAAAGAAGGTACATTGCACCCTGACAGAGTGACTGTTACAGGTAAAACACTTCGCGAAAACAACCAAGGCAAAGAAATCAAAAACACAGATGTCATCCATCCACTTGATAATCCGTACGATAAAGAAGGTGGCCTTTCAATCTTATATGGTAACTTAGCTCCAAATGGTGCAGTTATCAAAGTCGGCGGTGTAGATCCTGAAATCAAAGTCTTTAAAGGAAAAGCCATTTGTTTCGACTCTCATGATGAAGCTGTTGAAGCAATTGATAACCACACTGTACGTGAAGGTCACGTTGTAGTTATTCGTTATGAAGGCCCTAAAGGCGGACCAGGAATGCCTGAGATGTTAGCCCCTACTTCATCTATCGTAGGTCGCGGCTTGGGTAAAGATGTTGCATTAATCACTGACGGAAGATTCTCAGGAGCAACAAGAGGTATCGCAGTCGGACACATTTCACCTGAAGCAGCATCAGGCGGACCAATCGGATTAATTCGTGATGGTGATGAAATCGTCATCGACTTAACAAACAGAACATTAGATGTAGATGTTTCAGAAGAAGAAATGAACAAACGTAAAACAGAAGTCAAACCATTTAAAGCTAAAGTGAAAACAGGTTACTTAGCACGTTATACAGCACTTGTTACAAGTGCAAATACGGGCGGTGTTATGAGAGTACCAGAATATCTAATTGAGGAGTGATGCTTTATGTCTAACCCACAAATGACTAAACATAATGAAGAAGCAAACAGTACACAAGCAGCCACGAAAACGAGTAGAAGCGGTTCGGAATTGTTGGTAGAAGCACTGTTGAAAGAAGGCACAGAGTTGCTTTTCGGTTATCCAGGAGGTGCCGTGCTACCGCTCTATGATACATTTTACGATGGTAAAATCAAACATATCTTAGCACGACACGAACAAGGTGCTGTACACGCTGCGGAAGGTTATGCCAGAGTTTCTGGCAAACCTGGCGTAGTTGTAGTTACCAGCGGTCCAGGAGCAACAAACGTTATTACAGGTATCGCAGACGCATTTAGTGATTCATTGCCACTTGTAGTATTTACAGGACAAGTTGCAACACCAGGTATCGGTAAAGATGCATTCCAAGAAGCGGATTTACTTTCAATGACAACACCTATCACTAAACACAACTTCCAAGTTAAACATCCAGACGAAATTCCTGAAGTGGTACATCAAGCGTTTCACATTGCAAATACAGGTCGTAAAGGCCCAGTAGTCATCGACTTCCCTAAAGATGTCGGCATTCTACAATCTGATGTTGATGTATGTGACGAGCTTGATTTACCAGGATATCGTTTAGCTGATGCACCGAACCCTCAAGATGTACAAACTGTACTAGAATGGTTGAAATCAGCGAAGAAACCAGTCATTTTAGCTGGTGCAGGCGTGAGACATTCAGAATCAGGTCCACTTCTGACTACATTTGCTGAACGCCATCAAATTCCAGTAGTCACAACTTTACATGGGTTAGGCACAATTCCTTACAGCAATCCCCTATTCTTAGGTATGGGCGGTATGCACGGATCTTACGCAAGCAACATGGCACTTTCTGATTGCGACTTGCTTATCAACTTTGGCAGCCGCTTCGATGACCGCCTTGCAAGTAACCCAGATAAATTTGCAGAAAACGCTAAGGTTGTTCATGTAGACATCGATCCTTCTGAAATCAACAAAATCATCAAAACAGATTTGGGCGTAGTAGCTGACTGTAAATTGATGCTTGAAGCATTGCTTACAGAAACTAATACTTACGACCAACATAAAGACTGGGTTGACTATTATGTGAATAATCAGAAATCTCACCCATTTGCATACACAGATGAAGAAGCAGATGTATTTATCAAACCTCAACAAGCCATCGAGTATATCGGTAAAATTACAAATGGAGAAGCGCTAGTTACAACAGATGTCGGCCAACACCAAATGTGGGCAGCGCAATTCTATCCATTCAAACATGATAATCAATTAGTAACAAGCGGTGGTCTTGGAACAATGGGCTTCGGCATCCCTTCTGCTATCGGTGCTAAATTAGCACAACCTGATAAAACAGTTGTTTGTTTCGTTGGAGATGGCGGTTTCCAAATGACCAACCAAGAAATGGCAATCTTAAATGAGTATGGTTTAGATATCAAAATCGTCCTTATCAATAACGGCACACTAGGAATGGTTAAACAATGGCAAGATAAATTCTTTAAACAACGTTTCTCTCATTCAGTATTCAATGGCCAACCAGATTTCCAACAATTATCAGAAGCATATGGTGTGAAAGCATTCTTAGTAGATGATCCTAAAACACTTGAAGCAGATTTAGAAGCAGCATTTGCGCACAAAGGCCCTGCTTTAATCGAAGTAAGAATCTCACCTAAAGAACCAGTTTTACCGATGGTACCAAGCGGTAAAGCGAACAACGAAATGGAGGGTGTCCTATGAGATATACATTCAAGACGCAAGTATTAGATAAATCTGGTACATTAAACCGACTGACAAGTACCTTTTTAAGACGTCAGTTTAATATCGTAACACTTTGTGTTACACCAAGTATTCAACCTGGTATTTCTGATATGACATTCGTAGCTGAGTTAGATGAAGCATCAAAAGTACAATCACTCATGCTCCATTTAGAAAAACAAATCAATGTACTTTCTGTAGAAAATATCACAGATAACAACGTCTACAGTGTGGAATTATTACTTGCTAAAATTGCAACACCTGCAGATAAAACAGAATTAGACAACTTGATCAATCACAGTGATGCGCTAGTTTCAGTATTAAAAGAAGAAGATGGTCATACTTATTTACAAGCATCAGGTACACAACAAGCACTTGATGATGTATTACATGCACTATCATCACAACAGATTGAACAAGTTTCTAGAACAGGAACTGCAGCATTATTATAATTTGAATTTTCACAAAGTTGAGAATTTAAAATAAAACAAATTTTTGGAGGAATTTATTATGACAACAGTTTATTATGACGAATCAGTGAAAAAAGACGCTTTAGAAGGTAAAAAAATCGCGGTATTAGGCTACGGTTCTCAAGGTCACGCACATGCTAAAAACCTTAAAGACAACGGCTATGACGTTATAATCGGTATCCGCCCAGGACATTCTTTCGACAGAGCTAAAAAAGATGGATTCGATGTATATCCAGTTGGAGAAGCAGTAAAACAAGCAGACGTAATCATGGTATTATTACCAGATGAAATCCAAGGTAAAGTATACGACGAAGAAATCGCTCCTAACCTAGAAGCTGGTAATGCATTAGCATTTGCACATGGTTTCAACATCCACTTCGATGTAATCAAACCACCAAGTGACGTAGATGTATTCTTAGTAGCTCCTAAAGGCCCTGGTCACCTTGTAAGACGTACATTCACTGAAGGCAGCTCAGTTCCTGCATTATTTGGTGTAGGCCAAGATGCAACTGGTAACGCTTTTGACATCGCATTAAGCTATGCAAAAGGTATCGGCGCAACTAAAGCTGGGGTCATTGAAACTACATTCAAAGAAGAAACTGAAACAGACTTATTCGGTGAACAAGCAGTACTTTGCGGTGGTGTTACTCAATTAATTCAAAACGGTTTCGAAACATTAGTTGAAGCTGGTTACCAACCAGAACTTGCTTACTTCGAAGTATTACATGAAATGAAATTGATCGCTGACTTAATGTACGAAGGCGGTATGGAAACTATGCGTTATTCAATTTCAAACACTGCTGAATACGGTGACTATGTTTCAGGTCCACGTGTTATCACACCAGACGTTAAAGAAAACATGAAAGCTGTATTAACTGACATCCAAAACGGTACATTCGCTAACAACTTCATTAAAGATAATGAAAATGGATTCGAAGAATTCTACAAACTACGTAAAGCAGCACAAGGTCACCAAATCCAAGAAGTTGGTAAAAAACTTCGTGAAATGATGCCATTCGTTGAAAATAAAACTATTGAAGAATAATACTAAATCAGGAGGTTGATTATTTATGAGTCATATTCAAATTTTTGATACAACACTAAGAGACGGTGAACAAACGCCCGGAGTCAGTTTTTCCTTTGATGAAAGACTGACTATCGCAAAGCAACTTGAAAAATGGGGTGTCGATGTAATTGAAGCTGGATTCCCTGCTTCTAGTGAAGGTAGCTTTAAATCAGTTCAAGCTATTTCACAAGCTTTAACTAAAACTGCTGTAGTAGGCTTAGCAAGATGTAAGAAAAGCGACATCGATGCTGTGTACGAAGCAACTAAAGAAGCAAAATATCCGCAATTACATGTATTTATCGCTACTAGCCCTATTCATTTAGAGCATAAATTGAAAATGACTCAAGAAGAAGTGCTAGAGCAAATTACTGAAAATGTTGCTTATGGCAAATCTTTATTCGATGTTGTACAATTCTCACCCGAAGATGCAACACGTACTGATTTAGATTTCTTAATCAAAAGTGTGCAAACAGCTGTAGACGCAGGTGCAACAATTATCAACATTCCTGATACAGTAGGTTATAGCTATCCAACTGAATTCGGAAATATCTTTAAAGTATTGCTTGAAAATGTTAAATCTGATCAAGAAATTATCTATAGTGCACACTGCCACGATGACCTAGGCTTAGCTGTTGCAAACAGCATGGCTGCCATCGAAAATGGTGCAAAACGTGTTGAAGGTACAATTAACGGTATCGGTGAACGTGCTGGTAATACTGCACTTGAAGAAGTTGCGCTTGGTTTATACGTACGTAAAGATCACTATGGTATTGAAACAAGACTTGAGCTTGGACGTACTAAAGAAACTTCTGATTTAATTTCTCGTTTCGCTGGTATTCCAGTACCTCGAAATAAAGCTGTTATCGGTCAAAACGCATTCAGTCATGAATCAGGTATCCACCAAGACGGCTTCTTGAAAAACCGTGAAACATACGAAATCATGACGCCACAATTAGTGGGTATCCAAACATCTGAATTGCCTCTTGGTAAATTGTCTGGTAAACATGCTTTCGCTGAAAAGTTAAAACAACTTGGCTACGAAATCAGTCCAGAAAAACAAGTTGAATTGTTCAAACAGTTCAAATCTATAGCCGATAAAAAGAAAAATGTTTCTGATTATGACGTACATGCCCTTGTTCAAGGTCATTACCATGAAACAAATGCTGCTTATCATGTTGAAAATCTTCAACTACAATTTGTGGCTGAAGGTGTACAAAGTGCAGTCGTTCAACTTCGTGATAATGACGGCAAGCAATATCAATCAGCAGCAACAGGAACAGGTTCTATTCTTGCAGTATACAATGCAGTAGACTTAATCTTCGATGCTGAATCTGAATTGTTGAACTATCAAATCTCTTCAGTAACTGAAGGTTCAGATGCACAAGCACAAGTTAACGTTGAACTTAGCATTGATGGACGCTCTTACTACGGTATCGGTATCGACCATGACGTATTGCTTGCTTCATGTAAAGCTTATGTGGAAGCTTATTCTAATCATATTGCTGATGCATCAGTTAATAATGAGGTGAACGCATGAGTTATAAAATCACTGCCCTCCCAGGCGATGGTATAGGTCCAGAAATACTTGAAGGTACTTTGAAAATATTAGAAAAATTAAGTGGAAAATATAACATTGATTATGAATTAGAAACTTATGATTTTGGAGGGGCCGCTATAGATAACTATGGCGACCCGCTTCCATCATCTACGCTTGAAGCTTGTAAACAATCTGATGCGATTCTTTTAGGTGCAATCGGCGGTCCAAAATGGACAAACAGCCCAAAACGACCTGAAGCTGGCTTACTTGCTTTAAGAAAGAACTTAGAGTTATTCGCAAATATCCGCCCTACTGCTGTAGTTGAAGGCGCGACTGAATTCTCTCCTCTTAAAGCAGAACGTGTACAAGGTACTGATTTAGTGATTGTCAGAGAATTAACAGGCGGTTTATACTTCGGTGAACCGAAAGAATTAGCTGAAGATCATGCAATTGATTCTTTAACATATACTAAAGCAGAAGTTGAACGTATTGCACACGCAGCGTTCAAACTTGCACAATCAAGACGTAAGAAATTAACTTCAGTGGACAAAGAAAATGTATTAGCATCCAGTAAATTATGGCGTAAAACAGTTGATGAAGTATCTGCTTCATATCCTGATGTGGAAGTAGAACATCTACTTGTTGATGCATGCAGTATGCATTTGATTACGCGTCCAACACAATTTGATGTGATTGTAACTGAAAACTTATTCGGTGATATTTTAAGCGATGAAGCTTCTGTCATTCCGGGTTCATTAGGTGTATCCCCTTCTGTCAGCTATGGACAAAAAGGTACAAAACTTTATGAACCAATTCATGGATCAGCACCTGACATTGCGGGTCAAGATATTGCGAATCCGACAGGTATGGTGCTTTCATTAGCAATGTGTTTCAGAGAAACATTTAATCAAGCAGAAGCGGCAGAAGAATTAGAAAAGATTGTTTATGGTTTACTGAAAGAAGGCTTTACGACACCTGATTTAGGCGGAAAAGCACATACTTCAGAAATCTTCGAGAAAATTTTACAACAACTTTAAAGGATGGTGATTGAAATGGGACAAACTTTGTTCGATAAAATATGGAATAGACATGTTCTCACAGGAAATGCAGGTGAACCGCAATTATTATACATTGACTTGCATTTAATCCATGAAGTGACATCACCTCAAGCCTTTGAAGGATTAAGAATTCAACACAGACCACTGAGACGTCCGGATTTAACGTTTGCGACAATTGATCATAACGTACCGACAGAAGATATTTTCAACATCAAAGATGAAATTGCAGCAACACAAATCAAGACGCTTCAAAAGAACTGTGCAGAGTTTGGGGTTCGACTGTTTGATAATGGTACTGAAGAACAAGGTATCGTACATATGGTTGGACCAGAAATGGGATTAACGCAACCTGGTAAAACCATTGTTTGCGGTGACTCTCACACAGCAACACACGGTGCTTTCGGTGCCATTGCTTTCGGTATCGGAACGAGTGAAGTTGAACATGTTTTTGCGACACAAACATTATGGCAAACTAAACCGAAGAATCTTTTAATTGATATTAATGGTGAGTTGCCTAAAGGTGTATATGCGAAAGATATTATCTTACACCTCATCAATCAATATGGTGTAGATTTCGGTACAGGTTATGCGCTTGAATTTGCAGGTTCAACAATTCGTAATCTATCAATGGATGCGAGAATGACAATCTGTAATATGGCGATTGAAGCCGGCGCAAAATATGGTTTAGTTGAACCAGATGAAACAACACTAGAATATGTCAAAGGTCGTCCTTACGCTGATATTGATGAGGAAACTGCAGAATATTGGCAATCACTTTATAGTGATAAGGATGCACAATTTGATCGTGTGATTGAGTTAGATGTATCTGACCTAGAACCACAAGTAACTTGGGGTACTAGTCCTGAAATGGGTGTAAGCTTCAATACACCTTTCCCAGAAATTCAAAACGTCAATGACGAACGTGCTTATCACTACATGGATTTAAAACCAGGTGAAAAAGCTGAAGATATTGAACTTGGTTATGTATTCTTAGGCTCTTGTACAAATGCGCGCCTTTCTGACTTACAAGAAGCAAGTAAATTTGTTAAAGGACATAAAGTACATCCTAATATCACAGCAATTGTTGTACCTGGTTCAAGAAGTGTTAAACATCAAGCTGAAGCATTAGGACTTGATAAAATCTTTAAAGATGCAGGCTTTGAATGGCGTGAACCTGGCTGCTCAATGTGTCTCGGTATGAACCCTGACCAAGTACCAGCTGGTGTCCACTGTGCTTCTACCAGCAACCGTAACTTCGAAGGTCGTCAAGGTAAAGGTGCAAGAACACATCTTGTATCCCCTGCTATGGCCGCAGCTGCTGCGATTGAAGGACGCTTCGTAGACGTCAGAAAATGGGAGGCGCTTGAACATGCTTAAAATCGAACCGATTACACAATATACAGGTAAAACTGCTATTTTATTTCACGATAATATTGATACAGACCAAATTATCCCAAAAGTCCATCTCAAAGGCGTTTCTAAAACAGGACTTGGTCCTTACGCCTTTGATGAGTGGCGTTATCTAGAAGATGGTTCAGATAACCCTGAATTCGAATTAAACCAACCTCAATATAAAGGTGCTTCAATTCTTATCACAGGTGATAACTTTGGTTGCGGCTCTAGTCGTGAACACGCAGCTTGGGCATTAAAAGATTATGGCATCAATATTATTATTGCGGGCAGCTTCAGTGATATTTTCTACATGAACTGCACGAAAAATGCATTATTACCTATCGCACTAGAAAAAGAAGATCGCGAGTTCCTTGCGAAATATAAAGAGCTCGAAATTGACCTTCCGAATCAGGTAATCAAAACACCTGATCGCGAATTACATTTTGATATTGATTCAACTTGGAAGAACAAACTTGTTCAAGGACTAGATGATATTGCCGTCACATTGGCATACGAAGACCAAATTGAACAATACGAACAGAAATACCAACACAATTAAGGAGTGAGCGAAATGACTGTACAAACTGCTGTATCAGCTAAAGACATAGAAGAGGCTTTTTTATCATTACAGCCGATTGTCAAAGAAACGCCTTTAGAGAAAGATCATTATTTATCTTTAAAGTATGACTGTAATGTATATTTAAAAAGAGAGGATCTGCAATGGGTACGTTCTTTTAAACTAAGAGGTGCTTATAACGCAATTCAAGTATTGAGCGAAAGCGAAAAAGCAAAAGGTATTACATGTGCGAGTGCCGGCAACCATGCACAAGGTGTCGCATTTACTGCACAACGATTAGGATTAAAAGCAGTCATCTTTATGCCTGTGACAACTCCCCTTCAAAAAATTAATCAAGTTAAATTCTTTGGTGGAGAAAATGTTGAAGTAATCTTGGTTGGTGATACATTTGATGATTGTTTAAAAGAAGCCCTAGAATATACTGAAAAACATGCGATGAACTTTATTGACCCATTTGACAATGTCAATACAATTGCAGGTCAAGGTACAATCGCAGCGGAAATTTTAAAAGAAGCACAAGAAAGCAATATCGATGTAGATTATCTATTTGCCGCAATTGGTGGCGGCGGATTAATTTCTGGTGTAGGTACTTACTTTAAAGAGAAGTCGCCTCAAACAAAAATTGTAGGTGTTGAACCTAAAGGTGCTGCAAGTATGTATACTTCAGTTGTCTTAGAACATCACAGAGTGAAATTACCAGAAATTGATAAGTTTGTAGACGGTGCATCTGTTGCACAAGTCGGCAAAATTACATTTGAAATTGCGAAAAAAGTCGTTGATGATTATCTTCAAATCGATGAAGGTGCTGTATGTTCTACAATCTTAGATATGTATTCTAAACAAGCCATTGTCGCAGAACCTGCAGGTGCATTAAGCGTCTCAGCTCTAGAACAATATCGTGATCAAATCAAAGGCAAAACAGTAGTTTGTATTATCAGCGGTGGTAACAACGATATCAACCGTATGAAAGAAATCGAAGAACGCTCACTTTTATATGAAGAAATGAAACACTACTTCATTTTCAACTTCCCTCAACGTCCTGGTGCGTTAAGAGAGTTCGTAAATGAAGTATTAGGACCAAATGATGATATCACTAAATTCGAGTACTTGAAAAAATCTTCTCAAAACACAGGTACAGTTATCATAGGTATTCAATTAAATAACCATGATGACTTAACGCGTTTGAAAGAAAAAGTACATGAGTTTGATCCATCAAATATCTATATTAATGAAAACAAAATGTTGTATTCATTATTGATTTAATCTAAAAAGCAGGAGATGCCATAATTCTAAAATGACTTATGGTTTCTCCTGCTTTTTCTTTATATACATATGCCTATTAATTTTCCGCACAGCTTCTCCACTTACACATCTTAAGCTAAATTCTCGTTTATTGAATGAGTCTTTAACTAATGCTGATTAAAAATGCTTTTTATATACCTATTTAAAACAGTATGTAATGTTTTATATGTATCTTATGAACTATATCAATTTCTCTTATAAAAAAGCATAAAAAAAAGACCTCAAACCTGAGATCTCAATGCGGCTCATCGCATCCAAAATATATAATATACGATTATACATTCAAAACTAGATAGTAAGTAAATTTCAATTCGACCAATCAAAACTTGAAATTTGATTAAGTCTTCGATCGATTAGTATTCGTCAGCTCCACATATCGCTATGCTTCCACCCCGAACCTATTAACCTCATCATCTTTGAGGGATCTTATAACCGAAGTTGGGAAATCTCATCTTGAGGG
>NZ_JAHMSB010000011.1:0-97166 GCF_018986355.1 Staphylococcus sp. CWZ226
GGTTCTGTTGGTGTTTCTGGTTCCGGTTCAGCCGGTACTTCAGGTACTTCTTCGACTGGCACTTCCGGCTCTGTTGGTGTTGTTTCTTCCACCGGTACTTCTGGTGTTACCTCCGGTGCTGGTTCTGTTGGTGTTTCTGGTTCCGGTTCAGCCGGTACTTCAGGTACTTCTTCGACTGGCACTTCCGGCTCTGTTGGTGTTGTTTCTTCCACCGGTACTTCTGGTGTTACCTCCGGTGCTGGTTCTGCTGGTGTTTCTACCTCCGGCTCGGCTGGTACTTCTGGCACTTCTTCGACTGGAATTTCCGGCTCTGTTGGTGTTGTTTCTTCCACCGGTGCTTGTTCTGTTGGTGTTTCTGGTTCCGGTTCAGCCGGTACTTCAGGTACTTTTTCGACTGGCACTTCCGGCTCTGTCGGTGTTGCTTCTTCCACCGGTACTTCTGGTGTTACGTCTGGTGCTGGTTCTGCTGGTGTTTCTACCTCCGGCTCGGCTGGCACTTCAACCAACACAATTTCACTTTCAACTGTATCAGATTGATTTTCCGCTAAATCTTTAGCATATACTTTCACAGTTTCATTACCTATAAGAGATTGTCCATCTAGTAATTCAACATTCCAATTACCTTCTGCATCTGCTTTAGTTTCTAAAATCTTACCATTAGTTAATACTACAAACACATTTGAATTAGGCTCTGCCGAACCACCTATAGCTTGATCAGTAGATTTAATTTCATTCACAATAGGTGCTTTCGGCGCCACAGTATCTTTGACAGTTTGTGTTGCTTCTGGTGATTTGTTGTTCGCTACGTCTGATGTTACTGCTTTAATAACTTCATTATGTGCTAATGGAGTTTCTAGTGTAGTTGTCCAAACACCTTTATCGTCCGTCTTAACTTCTGCAGTTTTGCCGTTCGGTAATGTTAAAGTTACCGTGCTCAATGGTTCGCTTGTTCCGCTTACTACTTTAGCTCCCGCTTCGATTGCTTTAATTTCTGGAGCAACTGGAGCTACAGTATCTTTTACCGTTTGTGTCGCTTCTGCTGACTTGTTGTTCGCCACATCTGACGCAACTGCTTTGATCACTGCGTCATGTGCTAACGATTCTGCCAATTCCGCTGTCCACTTGCCGTCTGCATCTGCTTTCACTTCTGTTGTTTTACCGTCTGGCAACGTCAATGTCACTGTGCTTAATGGCTCGCTTGTTCCGTTTACTACTTTAGCTCCCGCTTCAATCGTATCGATTGTCGGAATGGCTGGAACTACTGTATCTTTCACAGTTTGCGTCGCTTCTGCTGATTTATTGTTCGCCACATCTGACGCAACTGCTTTGATCACTGCGTCATGTGTTAATGGTTCAACTAATTCTGTTGTCCACTTGCCGTCTGCATCTGCTTTCACTTCTGTTGTTTTACCATCCGGCAATGTTAACGTAACTTTGCTTAATGGTTCACTTGTACCGCTTACCACTTTGTCTCCCGCTTCGATTGCTTTAATTTCTGGAGAAACTGGAACTACTGTATCTTTGACAGTTTGTGTCGCTTCTGGTGATTTGTTGTTCGCTACGTCTGAAGCTACTGCTTTGACTACTGCATCATGTGCTAGTAGTTCAACTAATTCTGTTGTCCATTTGCCTTCTGCATCTGTCTTAACTTCTGTTGTTTTACCATCCGGCAACGTCAATGTCACTGTGCTCAATGGTTCGCTTGTGCCACTTACTTTTTTATCTCCCGCTTCAATCGTATCAATTGTCGGAACGACTGGTGCTATTGTATCTTTCACAGTTTGTGCCGCTTCTGGTGATTTATTACCTGCCACGTCTGACGCTACTGCTTTGATTACTGCGTCATGTACTAACGGTGTTTCTAATGTAGTTGTCCAAACGCCTTTATCGTCTGCGTCGACTACTTTTGTTGTACCGTTTGGCAACGTTAACGTAACTTTACTTAATGGTTCGCTTGTTCCAGTTACTGTCTGACTACCAGCTTCAATTGCGTTAATCACTGGTGCTTTAGGTGCTACTGTATCTAAAGCTTTGACAGAAATCGGTTCAGATACTGTACCGTGTTTACCTGTTGCATATACTTGTGTAACATCGTTATGTTCTAAAGATGTTCCTTCTGGTAATTGTGTTGTCCACTGCCCATCTTTATCAACTTCTACTTCTGCTTTTTTGCCATTCGCAAAAGTAAGTGTAATTGTGCTTTCTGGCTCACCTTTACCGCTGATGCTTGTCGCACCTGCTTCTACCTTGTCCACAGTTGGTGTATCAACTTGATAAACCGCAACTAATGGGGTTAAGATTTGTAGCAATTCTTCCTTAATCGCAGGATCAGCATATTCAACACCTGTGAAGACATTAAATAGTTCTCTGCGATAATCTCTTTCAGGATGATTTTTAATTTCTTCTGCTACGTGTGTTACATCTTTTCTAATCTCTTCATCATAACGACGGTTTGCATCCGCTTGTGTTTCACCATCTACAATAAATCCTTTATCAGTCAGTGTATAAGTTAATGTTTCTTTTTCAGCATTTTGTCTAGAAATCGCTACATTATCTTTGTTTTCATTTCTGACTAACACACGACGAGCCGCTGGTTCACGATGGCGAACGATAACTTTATCGCCATATTCTAAATCGAAAGTTTGCAGTTCTGATGCAAGACTTTTGTTACCAACTAATGTTCTATCTAATACTGTCGTACCATCTGCTTTTTGAATAGTTACATGTGCATATTCATCAGTGAAGTATAAATGTGGTTGTCCTGGATTTTGTTTATACGTTACTTGTTTAGTATCTGGATTATAGTTGACTGTAGCCATTTCCCAGTTGCCTAATCCTCTTAGTGAGATGGTTTGTGTAATGTTGTTTTGGATATCATCTTTTTTAGGATAATCAAGCGTTGCTTGATTATTACCGCCTTCTCTAACTACGAGATATTCACTTTCAGGTAATGCGTCTGTTGTTGAAAGAGGTGCGACAATTTTATAAACACCTGCACGTAAATTAGAGAATGCAGCTTTACCATCTACAACTTCTGCACTCGCAATTTCTTGTGTGCCTTCCATCAAGCTTACTTTGACGTTATCTGGTAAGACTTGTCCATTTAAATTCACATTCACTTGTGCATCTTCATGAATCGCCGTATCAGCTAAATCTGATGATTTTACAAGTTCATAAATCGTAGATAAACCTAATTTATCTTTAATACGTTGTTGTTCCTCAGGATTAGTAATCAATGCTGCTAATGGGTATGTGAATGTATTGTTGTAAGTGTCTAAATCATCTTTTAAAGCTTGTGGCATTTTCACTTTGTATAAATCAAAGTAGGCTGTGCCATTAATGCCGTTATCAGCTAACCAATACGTTGTAATCCATCTCGGTACATCTTGTTCAAATGGTTTACCTGCTTTGCCCATATCCGCTTCTTCTTGACGAATACCTTTCCACATATCCGCAAAGCCTTCAATGCCCGTTAAACGCACCATTTTTGTCATGAAATCAAGACTGCCACGGAAACCTGCATTATAGAAATTCATTCTTCCATCCATTACGCGCTCATGGAAATCTTTCTGCATGCTTTCTTGTCTGCCTTCATAAGCCCAACCGTCTTTGACACCCATGATAGTCGTTTGATATTGGTTAGCTAAAATGTTGTTTTCAATTTCAATTAAATTCATTTTAGGATCATACGTCATTGCGCCATCATAGCCATGACCGACTTCATGCAGTGCTAACCAACCTCTTTCAAGATAACCTGACATAGATGGGTTATTAGATCCCATATTGTTTGTTGAGTAATAAGCAAGACCTGGCCCATGAGCATCCGCAATCGTAAAGTATTTTTGGCCGACATTATAGTGGACAGAATTAATGTCATCATTTAAGCCAACCCATTTATCATAATGATTAATAACATCCTCATAATAACCGATCATGTCATCTAAGTTCATAAAGCCCCATTGGCCTGGGTTTTTACCTAAGTTTGCGATGCGTTCACGGTCTACATTCGGTACTAAGAAAGCAATTTTATCACCATCTACATAACCATAGCTTGTATTACGAGCAGCCCAATCTGCATCGAATGCTGCTTTATCTCCACCTTTACGGTAAGTAGGCAGTGTGACGCCAGCATCACCTTCAACATAGTATTCTACAACTGGTTTTTTAGTTAAACCTGTTGGAATACGTACGAAGGCACCGCTATCCATAGTTGTAGAGATTTGTGTCCAGCTTCCATCTCTAGAAACTGTCGCATTACGAACTGTTTGTCTATCGTTAGTCATCAAATCTACACGTAAATCTTCTTCATTACTGCCTTGTGCTTGTCTGATATAGAGCTTTTTATTTTGCGGTACAATCAAACCTAAGCTTTCTCTTGCTTGATAAATACCACGTTGCATTCTTGCTGTTCTTGCAGCTTCTGATTTTTCATATACAGGAATCTCTTTCGCATAAACTTGCTCATTAATTCCTTGGATTTTTTCAACAGGATGTGCGTTCGCAGCGGGTGCTGGTGCACTTGTATTCGTAATTGGTTGAGCAGGTGCTTCTGTCGTTGTTGTATCGGTAGTAGCGGCAGCTCTTGTCGCAACTTCAGCATCTGCAGGTTGAACAGCAGGTTCTGATGGCGTAACAGTAGTAGCTTTAACTTCAGTAGTCGCAGCTTCTTTTGGCGCATCTGTCGATGGCTCTGTTGCTTTTTGTGTATCAACTTTCGGCGCATCAGTTTGCGTTGTATCTGTTTTTGTAGGTTGTGATACTTCTGGTGCTGTTACAGGTTCAGGTTTTGTTGCTGTTTCGCTTGTTTGATTATCAACAGAAGGTTGTTGAATCGTAGTGTCTTGTGGAGTAGGAGAATCATTCACTGTTTCATTTGTTGACGTAGAAACGGTTTCATTTGTTTGTGTTTTTGTTGACTCCGCAGTTGCAGTGTCACCGTTTGTTTCTGGTTGTGTTGTAGGATTTACAACAGCGGTATCAGTGTTTTCTGCAGCTTGTGCTTGTTGATCCAGGGATGTATAAACTAGTGTTCCAAATAGAACTGAAGCAATCCCTGCGCTAAATTTTCTAATGTGGTATTTATTTCGTAATTCTTTATCGAATAATACATCGTGTTGCTGTTTTCTAGGCATTAAATGTTTCACTTCTTTCGTGTGTAATTGTTCTACACAATTCTATCATTAATTTTTTGGAAGATGTAAAAAAACTTATTGATTTACACAAGTTTTACTAAAAATTTTAAAACCTTTTAAAAGAGATAACTTCCGACACACTTTTCAAAGCACTTGTGTTTAACGCGTTTTCAACATAAAACAAAATCAATTAAAATAACTATCAATTCTCATATCAGTTTAAACATAGTAAAAGAACTCATCTTACTAGACTTATATTTCTTTGAAAATGTACAACATAAAACATGAAAAACTTAGGATATTGTTCTATTTTCAAAACAGAAATCCCTTTATCGCTTGATATAATATGCTTGATATTAATACATACAAAAACACGCCCTCAACTCAGCATAATCATATGCTTTGTTAAGCGCGTGTTTTGAGAATTATTTATTCTAATTTGTTATTAACGTTGATATACAACATCAATATTAACGCTAATAATACGATAGATTGAAGCAGTACTGAGCTAATCAAGAATATATCATTGTCTAAAAATAAGAATGCAATGTCAGCCAATAGCCAAAAGAATGAAGCGAACACCGTATACATAAACACCTTTGTAGACTGCTCACTATACTCTTTTTGAGCCAGCATCCAATTCTCTTTATTTTTCTTAGACTTTCTTGTTCGAAATCCCCAAAAATGATTAATATCATCTGGCGGTACTTGTCGAAATAATTTTCCTAGTATCCATAGAAAAATACTGCTAGGAAATAACACCATACTTAAAACGCCCTCTCTGTATTCTATTTCAGTAGATGTTTTACATTGATTCTATTCTATTATACAAATGACTCCTCTCATCAAATTGAAAGGAGCCTTTTGAACGTTCATTTAGTTTTTATTTCTTCTTCTGACTTTAACAAATACAAGACCGGTTACGAGTGCTAATAACCCTACGAACAAGTTTCGTTTTGTTTCTTCACCAGTATTTGGGAGTTCGTTTGCTTTTTTAGCTTTTTGTTCAGATTTTGCTGCGTTCTTTTCAGATGTAGTGTTTGGTTGGTTGATATTTTGATTTGAAGTTGCTTTATTCTCTTTAGAGTATGAAGTTTGAGACATTGTGATTTCTTTCTCTTTGACAACACGCGCTTCTTCTTTTGGAAGTACTTTTGTTGTATCTAACCATTGTACATTTTCATTTTTAAAGACAGTTTCTTTTGCGTTTTGTTGTGCTTTATTTTCAATCACAAATGGTGTCTGTTGAGTTCCTAAACCTGTATAGGCCATTTCATACAAACCATTAGTAATAGTTTTAAGATTCAACGTTAAATATTGGATGTCATAACCTAAATTGAAAATTTTATCCTCATATAAGAAGCCGATGTTTCCATTTTTAAGTACTGTCATTGTAGAATAAGCACTTTCACCCTTTTGGATTAGGTAGAAGTGGTTAGGATCCCATCCACTTGTGACATCTTTAGCTGTTTTATCACTAGCACTTAAAGCTTTATAATAAATACCTACGCCTTTTCTACTTTTATCAATCGTTGGTAAAGATTGTAGTAAAAGGTGTGTGTATTGATTTGTTTTTAAGTTTTTTGCATACACAACAAGCGTTTCACCATTTGTAGATCCACCGTTACCTAATGTAATCTTTTCAGGTTGTGCTTCCCATGTTCCTGTCGCAAATTGTTTATCTTTCTTGTCATACGTAAAGACATTTACGATACGACCAGCTGCAGTTCTCGAGAAGATTGCCACATTACCATTAGGCAGTTCTTCAACTTTCGCTTCGTCACCATTTGGAACTGGAGAATGTGCATCGCCAAGAATATTCCAATGTTCCCCTAAATCATCACTATATAATACATAGTTATTATTACCATCTGGTTGTCCTTCTAAAATTGAAGTATAGATTCTATAATAATCACCTGTTTTCACATATCTAGACTGCATAATTCTTCCTGAAGCCGCAAAAAGACGTGTCCATTTATCATTTAATCCATAGATATTTTGTGTGATATCTTGCGGCTTTTCAAAAGTATAACCACCATCATTAGATACTAGTCTTGCGATTCTAAGCGGATCTTGGCGTGTAGAAACATATTCAGGGACTTTATGCCAGTAACCTTTGTCACCATATGCGCTCAAAATAACGACTTTATTAGAGTCTCTGTCAGCGACCATTGCCGCATCGCCATAACCCACTGTTTCTGAACTATATTGTTTAGTGATATTTGTTTCAGGTCCCCATGTTTCTCCATTATCTGTAGAATGTTTTACTAACAAATCAATGCGATGATGACCTAAATCCCAGGCGTCATTGTATCTATAATCTGATACTGCTACAACATGGCCATCGCCTGTACTCGCAATAGCAGGGATACGATAGTAGTTTTCACCATCTGGATTATCCCATAACGTTTGACTACCCTCAGGCTTAGGTTGCTCTAAAGTTTGAGGTGGTGTAGTAGGACTTGGTGTTGATGTTGTTTGTGTTTGCGTAACAGTAGTGGTTGCAGGTTGTTGATTTGTTGTGGCAGCAGTTGTTGCCTTTGGTGTTTCAGGTGTGGCTGGTGTGGTAGTTGTCTCTGCTACAGCTGTCGTTTCAGCTGTTTTATTTGTGTCAGTCACACTTGCTTTTGGTGTTGCATCTTGCGTTTCAGCAGCTGAAGCATCATGAGTGAAATAAGCACTTGTTAATAATAACCCTCCTGTTAACAAGAGTGGTTTCAAGTACCTTTTGTGTTCCAGTGTTGAGTGATTTTCTAATTGTTTTTTCATGCTGTTTCCTCCTATGACCTAAATAAACTTCATAAAATGTTTTATTGCTAACAATATGAATGTATCATCATTTTGTAATATACCATATTTGCTTAATGAAAGCGCTTATTTTAAAGAAAATACTATAAAATGTTATTTTTGTATCTATTCATCAATCAACCATACATTATTATTAGCCAAATAAATTACATAGGAGTAACCATCCAGCTTTCTTACTAAAAGCGTGAAAGATTAGTTTAGCGCAAAAAACACGCCCTCAACTCAGCATGATCATATGCTTTGTTAAGCGCGTGTTTTTAGTTAGTTGTTTATTTACTTAATTATACGTTGAATCTGAAGTGAACAACATCGCCGTCTTGCATGATGTATTCTTTACCTTCTAAACGCATTTTACCTGCTTCTTTCGCACCTTGTTCACCGTTATTTTCAACATAGTCGTCATAGCTTGTTACTTCTGCACGGATGAAGCCGCGTTCAAAGTCAGTGTGGATGATACCCGCACATTGTGGGGCAGTCATACCTTTTTTGAATGTCCAAGCACGTACTTCTTGTACACCTGCTGTGAAGTATGTCGCAAGACCTAACAAGTTATATGTGCTGCGGATTAAACGGTTCAAGCCAGGTTCTTCGATACCTAAATCTTCTAAGAACATGTCTTTATCTTCGTCATCTAATGTCGCAATTTCTTCTTCAATTTTCGCACTGATGACAATAACTTCTGAACCTTCTTTGTCAGCGTATTCTTTAATTGTTTGAACTTTTTCGTTGTCCGCTTCATTCACTTCATCTTCACCAACGTTTGCGATATAAATCATTGGTTTTGATGTTAATAATTGTGCTTGTTTCACATATTTCGCATCTTCTTCATTGAACTCTAAGCTGCGAATCGGTTCGCCGTTTTCTAATGCTTCTTTAATACGTTCTAAAATGCGTACTTCATTCAACGCATCTTTATCTTTTTGACGTGCCATTTTTTCAAGACGTGGTAATCGTTTATCTACAGATTCTAAATCTGCAAGTACTAATTCCATATTGATAACTTCGATATCATCTAGTGGATCTACACGACCAGATACGTGTGTCACGTTATCATCATCGAATGCACGAACTACTTGGCAGATTGCATCTACTTCACGGATATGAGATAAGAATTTGTTTCCTAGACCTTCACCTTTTGAAGCACCTTTAACAATCCCTGCAATATCAGTGAATTCGAATGTTGTAGGAAGTACTTTTTTAGGATTAACGATATCTGCTAAAGCATCTAAACGTGAATCCGGAACTTCTACAATCCCGACGTTCGGGTCAATTGTAGCGAACGGGTAGTTCGCCGCAAGTGCACCCGCTTTTGTAATTGCGTTAAATAATGTAGACTTTCCGACGTTTGGTAAGCCTACGATACCAGCTGTTAAAGCCATTAGTCATTCTCCTTCTCTTGTGTATCATGTGATACAAGTATTTTCTTTAATTTTTTATTAAACTCTGTACGAGGCATCATAATACTTCGATTGCAATGTTCGCATTTAATTCTGATATCTGCACCCATACGAATTATTTTAAATCGGTTTGCGCCGCAAGCATGCGCCTTTTTCATCTCCACAATGTCATTCAGACCATACTGAGCTGCCATTTACAATCCTCCATCATTATGAATTCTTATTACTGAGATTTTTGTCCATTAAACTGCATCATAATAGGGGTTGGTGATTTAATTCCTTCTTGATTCAAGAAATTCGCAACCTCTTTACGTAAGATACGAGCGCCTGGCACAGTATTATTCGGTGTTGTTTCTGCCGCTATTTTCATGATATAAGCATTACCTGTTAAATCCTCGATACCGAGAATTTCAGGTTTTGAGACAAAGATAAAGTAATTGGAATGTAAGGATTCTAAGAAGTCTTTCAGCTTACTTTCTACCTTATCGACATTCTCTTCCATCGCAATCGGTACTTCTATCAATGCTTTACCGTTACTGATTGAGAAGTTGGTAATCTCTGACATTACACTGTTCGGCAACACGGTCAACTCTCCTGTATACGCATGTATACGTGTTGAGCGGATACCGATAGATTGAACTGTACCTTCTGTGATAGGTGCACCGTTCAAGTTGATTTTAACATAATCTCCCACATCAAATTGATTCTCAAATATAATAAAGAACCCTGTGATGATGTCTTTAACAATAGTTTGTGCACCAAAGCCGATTGCTAAACCGACTACACCAGCTCCGGCTAATAATCCTGTGACACTAATTCCGAATTTACCTAATATCGTTGTTAATACAATAAACCATACGACATAACGCACAATATTCTTCAACATCGCACTTAATGTATGAGATCGTTTTCTACCATGTGCATTGCGGTTTTGTAGTTTAAAGAACTGATCAATCGACTTATTGACTAAGTTGATAATAATCATCGCAACGACTACGTAGATGACAATCATGATGAGCTTGTTGAGTATCATTGCGTACGTTTCAGGCTTTGTAAACGGCTCAACGAGTGAGTTGAAAACACCTTGCATTGTATTCCAAAACGTATTCAAAAGATCGTCCTCCTGTCATTTCACAACAATTATATATTTTACCATGAATACAACATAATTTCTTATGTTTCACTGTGTAATTGTTGAATCAAACGCTTAAATTCTTCTTCTGATTTGAATTCAAAAGTGATTTGTCCTTTATTTCGCTTAGTTGTGATGGCTACATTGGTACCAAAGCGCTCTTTAAGCAAGCGTTCCTGCCGTTCAATCATGCGCGGTTTCTTTGTCTTTTTCTTAGCATCATCTTCTGAAGTAGGTGAAGTCAGCTCTGCAATGTATTGTTCTAAATAACGCACACTCCACGCTTCTTTCATGACTTGTTTAGCGATTTGTTTCATTTTGGTTTCGTCTTTTAGTATTAATAATGTGCGACCATGCGCACCTGATAATTTGCCGTCTTTTACCCACTCGGCGACAGCAGACGGTAAATTCAACAATCGCAACATATTCGCGATATAAGGACGGGATTTACCTAAACGTTCAGCCACCTCTTTTTGTGTGATATGTAAATCATCCATCAGCTTACGATAACTTTCCGCTTCTTCAATCGCATTCAAATCTTCCCGCTGCAGGTTCTCTATAATGGCGAGTTCCATCATCTCAGCATCAGACATCTCTTTGACTATCGCTGGTACTGAGTTCAAGCCTGCTAAATGAGAGGCTCTGAAACGGCGTTCACCTACGACAATATGGTAACCTTGCACCGTTTTGCGTAAGATAATCGGTTGTAAGACGCCATGTTCACGAATAGAAGCTGCGAGATCTGCTAATTTTTCCTGATCAAAATGTTTTCTAGGCTGATAAGGGTTTGGCCGAATTGCATCTAAATCGATATATTCTACATGTCCATCGTTCTCATTTGTTATGTCACGCACGTTCCAGTCACCTCACTTTCGTCACTAAAATAGTGTTACATTTTTAATTTTTGCTCCTCTCTTATTGTAAGGAAAATCATGAACGCAATAAAGGAATTTTCATTCTCAAATTGAAAAATAACGGCTGAAAAATGGCTTGATTCAAAAAAATTTTAAAAATTTTTCAGCAACGTCCAACCCTTGATACGCTTATGTTTCTCTCGTTTTTAATTGTCAGTAAAAACCTACTATTCTGAAAATTCTGTTGACAAACAAAACAGAACCAATATACAATGTGGTCATCAACAAAAAACAAACCTTTCAACACGAAAGAGAAACAATTGAATATCGTCTTGAAACACGATAATAAGGAAAGTAGAACTTACACTGCTGACACAGAGAGCTTCTGTCCGCTGAAAGGAAGCACAGAAAGAAAGTTTGAAAATGGCCTTGGAGTGGTGGTGTCGATATGAGGCATCAACGGGGGCGCCCGTTATAGCGCTACAGTATTAACATTTTTGCATAATGGCGTACTGGAATGACGCACACGTTATTGTTATTTACAGCAACAGCTGATACATATAACGGAACCGACCTTCAGTAGCTGCCATGAACAGATTTAGCGTACTGGAAGAGGTTGCTTTAGCAATAAAGCAGCGAATTAAGGTGGTACCGCGAAGCTCAAGCTTTCGTCCTTTACATCCGAATCTTTTTTCGGGTTTAAAGGACGGAAGCTTTTTTTTCGTGGTCAGCTTCCCTCCTTAGTTCCAGAACTTCCGCAGCCAAAAGCAATCTCAATAACTAAAGGAGTGTATATGTATGTCACTATCATCAGAAACAAATTTAATTAAGTATCATCAATTCCCGCACATTTTAGCAGCCAACCCGCCACTTTATGACTCATCGACTTTCCCGACAGCATTGATTGGTTCAGAGGTCCCTTACGATTACGCAAGATCAGGCCACCCAAACCGAGCATTGTTAGAAGAAAAGCTTGCAGCACTTGAAGATGCCGAGTACGGTATCGCTTATAACTCAGGAATCGGAGCAATTTCAGCAGTTTTCTTCTTACTGAAATCAGGAGATCACTTAATTATTCCGAATGATGTTTACGGTGGGACATACCGCTTATGCGAACATGTTTTACCAGGATTCAATATCGAAGTCACAGCAGTAGATACGACAAATCCATTAGCAGTTGAACAAGCGATTCAGGAAAATACGAAACTAATTCATCTGGAAACACCGTCAAATCCATTATTTAAAGTGACAGATATTCAAGCCATTGCGGATGTCGCAAAGAAACATAATATCCTTGTTTCAGTCGACAATACATTCTTAACACCCCTATCACAAAAGCCATTGCATTTAGGTGCTGACATTGTGATTCATAGTGCCACTAAATTTTTAAGCGGCCACAGTGACTTAATTGCAGGGGCAGTTGTAACAAACAACGCGGAAGTTGCAGAATCATTACAATTCTTACAAAACACTTTAGGAAGCGGATTATCAGCTCAAGACAGCTGGACACTGACAAAGCATCTTAAAACGCTTTATGTACGATGGAATCAATCAACGCCAAGCTGAAAATGGCGGTGCAGTACTTGGCTTCAGATTAAGCGAAGCAGAAAAGGTACCGACATTTGCGAAAGCATTAAAAATACCGCAAATCGCAGTCAGCCTAGGCGGTATTCAAACTATCGTCTCTCATCCAGCCACAATGTCACATGCTTCTGTTCCAGAAGATGTGCGTAACGAACGCGGAATTACGTTCGATCTCTTGAGACTGAGTGTGGGCTTAGAAGACCCAGACGAGTTGATTGCAGATTTTGAAGCAGCATTGGAGGAAGCATACTATGAGCCGGTTTCTACAAACTTTGAGCAAGAACGTATTAGTAGCTGACGGTGCAATAGGAACGATTCTCTACTCTGAAGGGATCGATACTTGCCCTGAAGCATATAATCTTACACATCCAAAGAAAATCGAACAAATTCATCGATCTTACATTGAAGCTGGTGCGGATGTCATTCAAACCAATACTTACGGTGCCAACTTCGAAAAGCTTCAAGCTTTCGGATTAGAACACCAAGTAAGAGACATCACACGTGCCGGTGTCAGAATAGCGAAACAAGCAGCCAATGAAGACACGTTTATTTTAGGAACTGTCGGAGGTTTTAAAGGCGTGAAACAAAATGACTTGTCGCTATCGACGATTTTGTATCACACAGATATTCAAATTGAAACACTGATTGACGAGGGTGTTGACGCACTCCTCTTTGAAACTTATTACGATTTAAACGAACTCTTGCAGGTAATCAGAGCGACGAAGAAAAAGTACAATATTCCAGTTATCGCACAGTTAACTGCTTCAAGCACCAACTACTTGCAAGATGGAACAGAAATTAACGAAGCACTTAAACAAGTTGAAGCAGAAGGCGCAGACGTTATCGGCTTGAATTGCCATCACGGTCCGCACCATATGCAACAATCTTTCACACATATTGAGATTCCGCAACATGCGATTCTCTCATGTTACCCGAACGCTAGTCTCTTAGACTTTGAAGATTCTACGATTCACTACAGCGACAACGCTTCTTACTTCGGTAAGATAGCTGAAACGTTAGTGAAAGAAGGCGTACACTTAATCGGCGGTTGTTGCGGTACTACACCTGAACATATCCGCTTCATCAAGCAAGCGGTTGAAGGATTAAAACCAACTTTAGAAAAGAAAGTTATTCCGATCAGAAGAAAAAGTAATTACCCTTCTATTCCGGTCAAAAAGAATAACTTAACGACTAAAGTCAAAGCTGGTCCGACAGTCATCGTTGAACTAGATACACCAAAGCACTTAGATACAACGAAATTCTTTGCGAATGTCACAAAACTAGACAAAGCGAAAGTCGACGCTATCACACTTGCAGATAACTCACTCGCAACGGTACGCGTTAGCAACATCGCAGCAGCTAGTATTATTAAGCAGAATTACAACATTGAACCGCTGGTCCACATTACCTGCAGAGACAGGAACTTAATCGGTTTACAATCTCACTTACTCGGCTTATCACTGCTTGGTATTAACGAGATACTCGCGATTACAGGTGACCCATCTAAGGTGGGGCATCTGCCAGGTGCGACGAATGTTTATGATGTAAATTCAAGAGGTTTAACTGAACTCGCTGTTCGTTTCAACCAAGGACTTAATATTGACGGCGGCGCATTGAAAACGAAAACGAACTTCAATATTGCCGGTGCGTTCAACCCGAACGTCCGCAAGATGGAAGCAGCGGTGAAACGCTTAGACAAAAAAGTAGACTGCGGTATGAGTTACTTCATTACACAGCCTGTCTACACTGTCGAGCGTATTCAAGAAATTGCTGAAAAGACAGCACATCTTGATACCCCATTCTTTATCGGTATCATGCCAATAACAAGTTATAGAAATGCAACATTCTTACACAATGAAGTCCCTGGCATTTCATTGCCAGATGAAATATTAGATCAGTTCGAAGCGGTTAAAGATGATAAACAAAAAACCAAAGAACTGAGCTTACGTATCTGTCGCAACTTGATAGATGAAATAATCAAACACTTTAATGGGCTTTATATCATTACACCATTTGAACAAGTAGACTTTTCACTCGAACTTACACATTACTTTAAAAAACAAACTGAAAAAAATCAGGAGGCAATAATATGACAATTACAACAGCTAATATCGGATTCCCACGTTTAGGACGCAAGAGAGAATGGAAGAAAGCAATCGAAAGTTACTGGGCAGGTAAAACAAACTATGATGAATTAACAACAACGTTAAACGACTTACACAAAGAAAATTTATTATTACAAAAACACTACAGCATTGACAGTGTACCTGTTGGTGACTTCTCATTATATGATCATGTATTAGACGTTTCATTATTATTCAACATCATTCCAGAACGTTTCCAAGGTCAAGAAGTCAACGATGATTTATTATTCAATATCGCACGTGGTACAAAAGAAAATGTCGCAAGTGCCTTAATTAAATGGTTCAACACAAACTACCACTATATCGTACCTGAATGGGACAACGTAGAACCTAAATTAAACCGTAACGTCTTATTAGAACGTTTCGAATTCGCTAAACAATTAAACGTGAATGCACACCCAGTGATCTTAGGTCCTGTAACATTCGTTCAATTATCACGCGGCGGAGATCAAACATTTGAAGAAAAAGTTGAAGCATTGCTTCCATTATATAAAGAAGTTTTACAATCACTCGTTGATGCAGGTGCTGAATACATTCAAATCGACGAACCTGTATTAGTAACTGACGATGCAGAACAATTACAAGACATTACACGTCACGTCTATGAATACTTCGACAAAGCAGGATTAGCTGATAAATTAGTCATTCAAACTTATTTCGAACATGTAGACTTAGACTTTGTGAACAGTTTACCTGTTAAAGGTTTCGGTTTAGACTTCGTACATGATGGCGGTAAAAACCTTGAACAAATCAAAGCAGGCAAATTATCTAAAGACAAAGCATTATACGCAGGTATTATCGATGGCCGTAACGTATGGGCTGCAGATATCGAAGCGAAAAAAGAATTGATTGAAACTTTAGAAAACTATACAGATGAGTTAGTTATCCAACCATCATCTTCATTACTACATGTTCCTGTTTCATTAGATGATGAAGAACTAGATGAATCAATTGAAGAAGGTTTAAGCTTTGCAACTGAAAAATTAGACGAATTAGACGCATTAAAACGTGTCATCAATAACGGTGACAGTGAAAAATATGACAAATTAAAAGCAGCTTACGAACGCTTCCAAAACCAAGCTTTCAAAAACCTTGAATATGACTTTGACAGCGTACGTACACAACGTGAATCAGCATTCCCTGAACGTAAGAAAATTCAAGATGCACGCTTAAAATTACCAGAATTACCAACAACAACAATCGGTTCATTCCCACAAACGAAAGAAGTTCGTAAAAAACGTGCTGACTGGAAAAACCAACGTATCAGTGATGAAGAATATAACCAATTCTTACGCGATGAAATCGCACGCTGGATTCAAATCCAAGAAGATATCGGCTTAGATGTATTTGTACATGGTGAGTTCGAACGTAATGACATGGTTGAGTTCTTCGGTGAACGTTTACAAGGCTTCTTAGTTACAAAATACGGTTGGGTTCAATCATACGGATCTCGTGCTGTTAAACCACCAGTTATCTATGGAGATGTTAAATGGACTAAACCAATCACAGTGGAAGAAACAGCTTATGCGCAAAGCTTAACTGACCACCCTGTAAAAGGTATGTTGACTGGTCCTGTAACTATCTTAAACTGGTCATTCGAACGTGTAGACATCCCACGTCATGAAGTACAAGACCAAATCGCTTTAGCTATCAATGAAGAAGTTTTAGCATTAGAAGATGCAGGCATTAAAATTATCCAAGTAGATGAACCAGCATTACGTGAAGGTTTACCATTACGCTCTGAATACCATGAAGAATACTTGAAACAAGCGTTACGTTCATTCCGCTTAGCAACATCTTCAGTGTCAGATGCGACGCAAATCCATACGCATATGTGCTATTCTCAATTCGGCGAAATCATCCATACTATCCACGACTTGGATGCAGATGTTATCTCAATCGAAACATCACGCAGCCATGGTGCTTTAATCAAAGACTTCGAGGATGTAACGTATGATTTAGGTATCGGATTAGGTGTATATGATATCCACAGTCCACGTATCCCGACTGAAGAAGAAATCACAGTCGCAATCAACCGTGGTTTACAAGAAATCGACCGTTCATTATTCTGGGTTAACCCAGACTGCGGTTTGAAAACACGTAACGAAGATCAAGTAAAAGAAGCATTAACAGTATTAGTTTCAGCAGTTAAAAAATTAAGAAACAAAGAAGGACAAGAAACAGCTTAATTCACTTGTCATGAGTGATTTACGAGTGAGCCCGCAGTCTTAAAACTCACTCGTAAATACACTTATATCAGCCCTACAATTTTAAGCAGTCATGAGGTGTTTATAATGAGTTATCCTTTATGGGATCAGCTGAAAAGTCTAAAAGAAAGTGAATGGGTCGATTTAACCCATACCTTTGACACAGACAGCCCACATTTCAGCGCATTAGAAGCTGCATATATTGATACAATCAGTACCGTTGCAGAAGATGGTTATTTTGTACAAAGATGGAGTATTGCCACACAATATGGCACACATATCGATGCCCCCATCCACTTTGTCGAAAACAGAAGATATTTACATGAATTAGATTTGAAAGAATTAGTGTTACCGCTTATCGTACTTGATTACTCTAAAGAAGTTGCGGAAAACCCCGATTTCCGTTTAACTCGCGATCATTTACTTGAGTGGGAAGCACAACATGGCCGAATCGAACCTGATACGTTCGTCGCATTCCGCAGTGATTGGTCACACCGTTGGCCGAATGTGGAGCAATTTGAGAATAAAGATGCTGAAGGTAACCCTCACGCACCCGGATGGTCACTCGATGCATTACAATTCTTACTTGAAGAACGCGGTGTACGTTCAGTCGGTCATGAAACATTCGATACAGACGCTTCAGTCGATGTCGCAAAACACGGCGACTTAATCGGTGAACGTTATGTACTCGGACAAGACACGTACCAAATTGAGCTCCTAACGAATTTAGACCGCCTCCCAGAACGAGGCGCAGTGATTTATACAATATGTCCAAAACCAGCAGATGCGCCAGGATTCCCGGTCCGCGCATTTGCGATTAAGCCAAACGCATAATCATGGACCCGCGATCATCCATGACATGCAGCCATTATTAAATCTTAAAAAACGAAACTCCTTTAAAAGTTATGAATAAATACAATAAAAGTTGGCTACATTGCCCTGGGTCCACAGGAATTGGGGCAATGAATCGCCACTGTTCTTAACCCGATAAGAACAATTCTTTTCATAAACGTTACTATTTTGAACCCGATACAAAATAGTAAGTAAATTCCGATTACCCACTCTCCCGATAATGGGTAATCACTATACTCCTTTTTACTACTTATAAAAAAGCACTGAATATAAAGTACATGTCCCACCACCCCGTGAACAAAAAACTTTATATTCAGTGCTTCATTTTTGTTTAAAAAGATAATAAATAATAGCCGATTGTGTTAGAGCACAACCGACTATCTCATAAGCCTAGGTAGAATATGGCTTAGACCATACGCCTAACATTTTTACACTCAGCTACTTTCCAGAGTTCCTGAGTGTTTTTATTACAGTAATATCATAATACCTTTTGAAACTTCTTACAATCAATAATTTACGTATAAACGTCTCTATAACAACGTTATGAGGGATTTTATTCACTACTTAAATAAAAGATTATTCTTTGTACATCGCACTAAGTGATTTCAACCGCTTCGCTGCTTCATCTAATTGCTCATCCTCTAACGCAAGTGATACACGAACATAATGACGTCCATTTTCACCAAATGGAATACCTGGCGCCACTAAAATAGATTGATCTTGAAGTAAGAATTCCACAAATTGTTCTCCGTCATATCCTTTTGGTGCTTCCAACCATAAGAAGATGCCACCTGTCATCGGTTCATAAGGGATGTTTCCTTCATCTAAAATCGCAGTGAAACGATCGCGACGTGCTTTAAAGACTTCACTTTGTTTATCTAAGAAATAATCATAGTTGTTAAGCGCAAATGTCGCCGCATCTTGAAGCGCACCAAACATACCCGCATGGTGATGTGTATGATATTTCTTCAAAGCTTGAATCATATCTTTGTTGCCGACTGCGAAACCGACACGATAGCCAGACATATTATAGCCTTTAGAAAGTGAATACACCTCGATTGCGACTTCTTTGCCTCCAGCTGTCTGTAAAATACTCGGATTTTTATGGTCAAAACCGAACGCTGCATAGGCAAAATCATGTACAATTTTCGTTTGTGTACCTCTGAACTTTTGAACAACATCATCAAAGACATCTTGTGTAACAGTTGATCCAGTTGGGTTATTTGGATACGTTAAATAAATCAATTTAGTCTGACTTAAGACTTCCTTCGGTACTTTATCAAAGTCAGGTTGATAATATGGCGGTTCTAATTCTAACGCATAAGGTTTCGCATCTGCGAACAACACCCCTGCTAGGTAATCTGTATAACCTGGGTCTGGCAATAAGACATAATCTTCAGGGTTAACGATACAGTTCGGCAAACCGACTAATCCATTCTTTGTGCCATATAAAATACAGACTTCATCATCTTTATCTAACTCAACATTATATTGTCGTTTATAGAAATCAACAATTGCTTGTTTAAAGCTTTCTTTACCATGAAACGCACCGTATTTTTGGTTTTCAGGCACACGTAATGCGTTCGCAAATTCATCGACAATTCCTTTAGGCGTTTCCCCATCTGGGATGCCTACTGCCATATTGATGAGAGGAAGCGGACCATGTTCTATCTTTCTCCCCATTGTTTTTCCGAAATAACTATCTGGTATCTTCGCTAATCTTCTTGAAATCACCATTTAAGTTCCCCCTTTGTTTGATGCGCCTATTAAAAAAGCTATATATCACCTATAAGCGACATATAGCTTTCTATGTATATGGCACCTATCTTTCAAGTTATACTTGTTGGATGTAGCACAGTCAGATTCAATGGTTGAATCTTCTGTTGCTGAAGCGTCATCGGGCCAATTCCCTCTACTTCTCTAGATAAGTTTTAATGACTTCTATTGTACTAAAAATTCTGACATTTATCAATTTAAGTTGAAATGAAAAACTCTACAGCTCAATAAAAGCCGTAGAGTCAATATTCTTTATTCAGGTTGACCTTTGGAATCAAATTTCTCAACTGATCCATCAGTATGCACAATATATGAACCTGCTAAATCACCCGATTTATCCACAAATGAGAAGCCCCAGCTTCCATCACTCTTTTGTTCAGGTTCTTTATACGTATACGTGCTTGTATCTAGTTTGTGGCCTTCATATGCTTCTACTTTATCAATCACATTTGCACGTGTGACTTTACCTTCAGAAGAAGATGAGTGACTTTCAGAGCTAGAATTACTATTACTTTCTTGTGCTGCTGATTGTGCATCTTGATTTGTGATTCGGATTAAATTTGCTACTTGTTTAAAGTTCGGTTCATCTTTGTATTGTTTATATAGATCTTTAAGATTATAAACTGCTCCCATGTTTGCTAACTGTTGATATGGATTGATACCTTGTGTCCCTGATACCAGCACTTGTGTATCACTCACACCAATAACTGCCGCAAATGGACCTTTAGAGTTAGTTGTGCCATAAATCACCATATTTTGAGGTTTATTAGTTACGATTTCAGAACTACCTGTATAAAGTGTTAATTGTTGAATTTCTCGTTGTCGCGAACCGCCATTCGTGTTTTGGACATAGCTGTGGTTTAATAATTCATTTGCTGTCACTGTAAATTCAGCTGATTTAGGTGCGTATAACGCCAAAGCGACCTTTTCTTGTGGTGTCAGTTGGCTGACAGCTTGTTCTGTCGTTTGTTTATGAGTATGTGATTTTTCATGTTTTGTTGTTTGTTCATGCTGTGTATTTTCTTTTTTCTCTGCTTTTTGATGATTTGTTTTTTCTTTTTCTTCGTGTTTTTGCGTATCTTCTTGTTTTTCATTTGAGCCGCAACCTGCCAATAATATTGAAAGTGCTGCAGCGGTAGTCAATACATGTTTAAATTTCATAGATAGCTTGCTCCTCTTTGTATATTTGAATATATAATTTCATTATATAGAAGAAACGGGACACATATTGTCCTAAATTAAAAGAAAGTGATCGAGTTAAGTATGATTATTTATTACTCTTTCAAAAGACACTCTGACAATTTTAATTTAAAAGTTTAAATAAAGAGGATTTTTTACCATAAGTAGCCGACCCTACCAAATACAAAAGTTCTGCAGTATTATACTGCAGAACCAAGTACTACTCTGGTGGCGTACCAAAGTTATCTAGTTTTTCTACTTTTCCATCTTTATCAACTGAATAATTATACTGTGTATGTGTTTCTAAATTTCTAAAATTAACAGTCCATGTATGATCCAATGTGTAATCATCAACGAAATGTCTTTTAGGAGGCCCATTAAATTCATATTTTCGTGGATCTAGTTTATGTCCTATATATTCTTCTACCTTGTGTATTGCAACTTGACTATTCATGTTACCATCTGGTGTATATACATCACCAGGACTTAACTTTCTTCTTTGTTTATTATTTGAAGTAGCATTATCTGTTTCTTTAGAAGAAGATGCATTATCACTCTCTGGATTCCTCACTGATTCGCTTACTTTAACCAAACTTACGACCTTTTTAAAGTTTGGATTATGACCATATTGTTTGTATAAATCTTCTAAGTTATAGATATGAGTTCCACGTTCTTTTAAAATTTCATCATAAGTCTTAGGACTTTGACTACCTGCAATAATAATCTGGTTTCCTGTAAAACCAAATAGCTCAGCAAAGTTTTGCTTAGTTTCTTCAGGTTCATAAAATTTTACGTTTTGTGGCACATCTGTAATTCTTTCAGGTAACATTTTATTTAAATGATACTCTTGAATAGATTGTTTTGTTGCCTTATCGCCTAACATCTTACCAAGATCTACACCATGCGTATATCTTATATATGAATGATTCAATAACTCATCAGCTGATATCATATAGTTTGTTTTTTCTTGTGGCAAAAACATTGCTAAAGCTATTTTCTCATTAATTGTTAATTGGCTGACTGTCTTCTCTATTTGTTGCGCATCTTTGTTTGCTTCATTTTCTTTTTTGGAAGTTGATTTGTGTTCACTTTTTTTATTATCCGTTTTACTTTTTGCTTCTTGCTTTGCAGAATCATTTTGTTTTTCATTGTGACTGCATCCAGCTAATAAAAGGGTTAAAACTACTGCTGAAGTAAATAAATGCTGTAATTTCATAGATGTCTTAATTCTCCTTCACTTTCAATATCTCATCCTTTTCTATTATATACAAAAAGCTATTAGTTGTTCACTTTTTATTTAAGAAAATAAAAAAACCACTCGCAACGAGGCGAATGGTTGTTAACGTTTATATACTCTGATTTTAATTTCTAAATAATCATCGTGGTCGCGTTCTTTTTGTTCGACACGGATTCCACTTTGTTCGATAGTTTCAAAGCTGTTTTGTAGAGTTTCGCGTGCTTTCGTCAAATCTTTGGCGAATTGAAGCGGCACAGCTTTAACTTTTTCAGGTCCTACTTTGGCTTTGACTCTCGCTTCTGTTTGTTTCACGTTCAAGTGTTGATCAATAATAATTTGGACCATTTCTTCTTGTTTTTCGTGAGATAAACTTAACAAAGCACGTGCGTGACGTTCTGTAATCTTGCCTTCTGAAAGTTTCGTAAGCACTTTAGGAGCAAGTTTCAGTAAACGCAGTTTGTTTGCGATAAAGCTTTGGCTTTTACCGACACTTTGTGCTAATTCACTTTGTGTTGTGTCTCCAAGCTCTAACAGTTTCTGATAGGCTTCTGCTTCTTCAACTGCTGATAAATTCTCACGTTGAATATTTTCTATTAAAGCGACGACTGCTGTTTCTTCATCCGTCATATCACGAATAATCACATCTGCATAAGCCATATGAATACTGCTCATAGCTCTGAAGCGACGTTCCCCAGCTATGATTTCATACATTCCTTCTTCAATCGGTCGTACCACAATCGGTTGTAGCAATCCATGTTCTTGAATGGATTCCGCAAGTTCATTAATCTTACTTTGATCAAAGACTTGTCTTGGTTGATAGCGGTTCGGCACAATCTTTTCAATTTGAATTGATTCAACATGATTATTGCGTTCATCTTCAGTAGCGCCTGTCATTTCTTCATCTTTATTTGTTAAACCGAATAGTTTAGAAAAAGGCTTTTTCATTCCGCAATCTCTCCCTCTAAATATAATTATATACTAATATTTATTTTTATTTTAGTAAAGGAGATTTGTTAGGTGTTCCGGCTTTTCTCGGATACTTTTTAGGGGTTTTACTACGCTTTTCAATGATGATAATTTGACGCTCACCTGCATCTTCAGGCAATTCAAAAGTTTCGACCGCTTCAACTCTGCCGCCGAAGACCCCAATCGCAAAGCGTGCTTCTTCTAACTCTTCTTCACCTTTAGAAGATTTCATCGCTACGAAATGACCGCCTGTTTTCACTAACGGCAAGCATAACTCACTTAACACTGTCAGACGTGCAACTGCACGTGCTGTCACAATGTCATAAGACTCCCGGTTGTCTCCACGGGTATTCCCAAAGTTCTCTGCACGTTCATGTACAAAGCTGACACCTTGTAACCCTAAAGCATCGGCAAGATGATTTAGGAATTGGATACGTTTATTCAACGAATCTACAATTGTCACTTTCAGCTGTGGAAAGACAATTTTTAATGGGATACTTGGGAACCCAGCACCAGCACCTACATCACAGATACTGAGTTCTTTTGTCATATCCACATAAAATGCGGCTGTAATTGAATCATAGAAGTGTTTCAAATATACTTCTGATTCATCTGTAATGCTTGTTAAGTTCATTTTTTCATTCCACTCTACAAGCATTTCATAATAAGTTTGAAACTGTTGTTTTTGTTGGTCGTTCAATGTAATGCCGTGTGTTTCTAGCTTGTCAGCCAACCATTCAACACTCATTTATTTCACCCTTTCAAGCTTACCTTGTTCTAGATAAATCAGTAAAATTGAAATATCAGCAGGGTTAACGCCTGAAATACGTGATGCTTGTGCAATGTTTAATGGTTTAACTTCTGCTAATTTTTCACGTGCTTCACTTGCTAAGCTGTCAATTTTACTATAGTCCAAGTCGTGTGGAATTTTCTTCTGTTCCATACGTTTTACTTTTTCTACTTGTTGTAATGATTTATTGATATAACCTTCATATTTCGTTTGAATTTCAACTTGTTCTTCAACGTCAGCTGGAATTTGATGTTCTTCTTCTAAGATATCAAGGATTGCTTGGTAATCCATTTCTGGACGACGTAGTAATTCAATCGCTAAGATACCGTCTTTTAATGGAGAACCGTTACGTGATTTAATCACAGATTGTGTGTGTTCATTCGGTTTAATACGAATGTTAGATAAACGATCAATTTCAGCTTGGATTTGATCACGTTTTTCATTGAAACGCGCGTAACGTTCTTCTGAAATCAAGCCTAATTCATGACCTAGGTCAGTCAAACGTAGGTCTGCATTATCGTGACGTAACAATAAACGATATTCTGCACGTGATGTTAATAGACGGTAAGGTTCATTCGTACCTTTTGTAATCAAGTCATCAATTAAGACACCGATATAAGCATCAGAACGGCTTAATACTTTTTCGCCTGTGCCTAATACACGTCCTGCCGCATTAATACCCGCCATTAAACCTTGGCCAGCCGCTTCTTCATAACCTGAAGTTCCGTTAATTTGACCTGCAGTGTATAAGTTTTTGATTTTCTTAGTTTCAAGTGTCGGCCATAATTGTGTCGGTACTAATGCATCATATTCAATCGCATAACCCGCACGCATCATATCTGCTTTTTCTAAGCCAGGAATCGTTTGAAGCATTTCACGTTGTACATGTTCTGGCAAGCTTGTTGAAAGACCTTGAACATATACTTCGTTCGTGTCACGACCTTCTGGTTCTAAGAATAATTGGTGACGTGGTTTATCATGGAAACGCACGTATTTATCTTCAATAGATGGACAGTAACGTGGGCCTTTACCTTTAATCATACCTGAGTACATCGCTGACAGATGTAAGTTGTCATCGATCACTTGGTGTGTCTTATCATTTGTATAAGTTAACCAGCATGGTAATTGATCTAAGATATATTCAGTTGTATCGAAACTGAATGCACGTCCTACATCGTCACCTGGTTGAATTTCTGTTTTATCATAATCAATCGTTTTTGAGTTTACACGTGGCGGTGTACCTGTTTTGAAACGTACGACTTCAAAACCAAGTTCACGTAAGTTATCCGCTAGTGTAATAGATGGTAATTGGTGGTTAGGGCCACTTGAATATTTCAAGTTACCTAAAATAATTTCACCGCGTAAGAATGTACCTGTTGTGACGATAACGGCTTTTGAACGGTATTCTGTACCAATATTCGTACGCACACCTTTAATTTCGTCATCTTCAATAATTAATTCATCTACCATTCCTTGCATGATATGCAAGTTTTCTTCATCTTCTAATACACGCTTCATTTCACGTTGGTATAAAGCTTTATCTGCTTGTGCACGTAATGCACGTACTGCAGGTCCTTTACCTGTATTCAACATACGCATTTGAATATGCGTTCTATCGATTGTTTTAGCCATTTGACCGCCGAGTGCGTCGATTTCACGAACAACAATCCCTTTAGCTGGTCCCCCTACTGATGGGTTACATGGCATAAAACCAACGTTATCTAAATTAATTGTCAGCATCAATGTGTTGGCGCCGCGTCGTGCAGAAGCAAGTCCTGCTTCAATACCGGCATGCCCAGCACCGATGACAATTACATCATAATCCAAAGCCATACTTTGTCCTCCTTTTTATTTTCCGAGACAGAACTGACTGAATAACTGGTCAATCAATTCGTCGCTTGCAGAAGCACCGATAATCTCTCCTAAAATCTCCCAAGTTCTAGTTAAATCAATTTGAACCATATCCATAGGAATACCAGCTTCTGCTGCATCTATTGCATCTTGTATCGAGTGACGTGCTTGTTTCAGCAATGAAATATGTCTTGAGTTTGAAACGTAAGTCATATCTTGGTTTTGAACTTCACCGCCGAAGAACAAGTCACGAATTTGTTCTTCTAATTGATCAATGCCTTCTTGTTTTAACATAGATGTTTCAATGACTGGCATATCTCCGACCATATCACGAACTTCATCTAAATCAAGATGTTGTTCTAAATCTGTTTTATTCACAATCACAATCGCATCTTCATTCTTGATGACTTCATATAATTTAACATCTTCTTCTGTTAATGCTTCATTGTAGTTTAAGACAAATAAGATTAAATCTGCTTCACTTAAAGCTTTGCGTGAACGTTCCACACCGATTTTTTCTACAATGTCCTCAGTCTCACGGATGCCTGCTGTGTCGACGAGACGAAGTGGTACACCACGCACATTGACGTATTCTTCCAAGACATCCCGCGTAGTACCCGCAACTTCTGTCACAATCGCTTTATTATCTTGAATTAAGTTATTCAACATAGAAGACTTACCGACGTTAGGCTTACCGACTATAACTGTCGAAAGTCCTTCTCTCATGATTTTACCCTGTGTACCTGTTGCTAAAAGACGATCGATTTCTGATTTGATTTCTTCTGATTTCTCTAATAAGAATTCAGTTGTCGCATCTTCTACATCGTCATATTCTGGGTAATCAATATTCACTTCAACCTGTGCTAGGATTTCTAAAATAGATTGACGTTGACGCTTGATCATATCACTTAAACGTCCTTCAATCTGATTCATCGCAACTTTAGACGCTCGGTCTGTCTTAGAACGAATAAAATCCATGACTGCTTCAGCTTGAGATAAGTCAATACGGCCATTTAAGAATGCACGTTTTGTATACTCCCCAGGTTCAGCCATTCTAGCACCAGCCGTCATTGTAAGTTCTAATACACGATTAATCGTTAAGATTCCGCCGTGACAGTTAATTTCTACGATATCTTCTCTTGTAAATGTTTTTGGTGCACGCAGCACGGATACCATTACTTCTTCTACTACTTCATTCGTATCAGGATCGACAATATGTCCATAATTAATTGTATGCGAATCTACTTCAGCTAATGGTTTCTTTCCTTTATAGAGTTTATCAGTGATTTCGATTGCACGACTTCCTGATAAACGGACAATACCAATCGCACCCTCTCCCATCGGAGTAGAAATACTGGTAATTGTATCTAAATCCAACATGCTGCTTCGCCTCCTCTACTTAAATTTCTAACTCTATAATTGTAATGACTTTTATTGTAAATTGCCACATATGTGTTCGAATTCTATGGAGGTTATACTTACGTTTGTCTGATATAAGACTTCGGTTAGTCTACTTTATTCTCTTATTGAATAGTTTTGCAATTTTAAGTACATGCTCTAAACTTTTTTGAATTTCCAGTACAGTCATATCTTTTGCAGGTTGTCTTGCAATAACAATAATCTTTTTCGCAATCATATCTTCTTTATGTACTTTAAAGTTTTCTCTGATTGCTCTTTTAATACGATTGCGTGTCACTGCATTGCCGAGTTTTTTAGAAACACTGATTCCTAATTGAAAATGAGTCAAATTTTTATCTGGCATGACATAAACGACAAATTGGCGATTTGCGAATGACTTTCCTCTTCTATAAATCGTTTGAAAATCGCTATTTCTTTTAATGCGATATGCTTTTTCCACTTCCATCACTCACTTATTTTTCTATTCTTGCTGCTCCCCTACCCTATCATTAAGTTCTAGTGTAAAGAATCAGAACTGTATTTTCCAACCCGTGTATCTTTTTTACCTGCATGAAAGCAAAAAAAAGACCACTGATAGGTCAGTGATCTTATGCTGATAAAACTTTACGGCCTTTGCGACGACGACGCGCTAATACTTTACGGCCATTTTTAGTGCTCATGCGTTTTCTGAAACCATGAACTTTACTGTGTTTACGTTTATTTGGTTGATAAGTACGTTTTACCATGTAAAAACACCTCCATATCGAATCTATCTTCATTTATAGTCGCTTTCTCATCTTAACAATGTGATGAGAGTCTTGGAAAAGATCTGCATCTACAGCCTCATCTAATATAACCGAGATATTACAGCCTTCTACCAAGTATCACCGAAGTATTTCTACGGTGTCTGCGAAAGGTTAAGCATCTATATCAAAAGGCTTACCTTACTTAGTTCAATTATCAATATCTTAGTCATAATTCAAGCAACTACTAAAATATAACAAATTCAACCTTATAAAGCAAGTACATTTTAAGTGAGATATATTCAAAAAGTTATCCACTTATTCACAGATGAACAGTGACATTCTGTGGATAATTATGTTACTATACACAGACGTTTGCACATAAAAACCACATATCCACAAGAGTTTGACAGGTAGATTTGTTAATAAGTATAATTGTGTGGATAAGTCTTGTGAGGTTTGATAAACAAACGGTTTACAACTTACAATTATCAACATTTTTTCTGTGTATAAAGCAAAATTAAATAAAGTTATCCACCGATTGTGATTAACTTGTGGATAATTATTAACAGCCTGTGTGGAAAGTTATCCACGGGGTGTGATTTTGTGTATAAGTCAAAAAAATTTTAAAGAAAGATGGAGTTTATATGTCAAAAGAAGAAATTTGGGAAAAAGTTCTTGAATTAGCTAAAAGCGAATTGGCAGAAGTCAGTTACTCAACTTGGTTTGAGCCTCCAAAAACAAAGCTGATCGACATCGAAGATTCTGAAGCGATTATTTTAGTCGAAGATAACTTCATTCAAAATTTTCTAAAGAAGCAATACATGGATATTGTAGAAAATTTATTCGAAAAAGCGATTGGAACGCCGCTTAAACCTCGATTTGTCATTCAAAGCGATTTAACAGCTGATAAAAAACTTAAAGACGATCAAAAAGACAAGCAACCAGAAAAAGAAACGGAAACTCCTGGTTTCCTAAGCAGCAGCGAAGATCAATTTAACGCACACAACACATTCGAAACTTTTGTTATCGGACCTGGGAACCGCTTCCCTCATGCTGCAAGTCTTGCAGTCGCGGAAGCACCCGCAAAAGCTTACAACCCACTCTTCATCTACGGAGGCGTAGGTTTAGGCAAAACTCACTTGATGCATGCTATCGGTCATTATGTTCTACAAAATAATAAAGATGCGAAAGTTATCTACACATCAAGTGAAAAATTCACGAATGAATTTATTAAATCTATTCGTGATAACGAAACGGAACAATTCCGTGAAAAATACAGAAACATTGATGTTCTATTGATTGATGATATTCAATTCATTCAAAACAAAGAACAAACACAAGAAGAATTCTTCCATACTTTCAATGACTTACACCAAGCAGAAAAACAAATTGTGATTTCAAGTGACCGACCACCAAAGGAAATTTCGAAATTAGAAGATCGCCTGCGTTCACGCTTCGAATGGGGCTTGATCGTTGATATCACACCGCCAGATTATGAAACAAGAATGGCTATTCTGCAGAAAAAATTAGAGGAAGAAGATGTGGATATTCCATTAGAATCTTTAACCTATATCGCAAATCAAATTCAGTCGAACATTCGTGAATTAGAAGGTGCATTAACACGTGTCATCGCCTATTCAAGATTACAAGGTGAACCAATTACGACTGAACTGACTGCTGAAGCACTAAAAGATATTATTCAAACACCGAAATCTAAGAAAATCACAATTCAAGATATTCAAAAAGTAGTCGGTCAATATTACAATGTGCGCCAAGAAGATTTCATTGCGAAAAAACGTACGAAATCCATTGCCTATCCGCGTCAAATCGCGATGTATCTATCACGCGAACTTACAGATTTCTCCCTTCCTAAAATCGGAGAAGAGTTCGGGGGACGTGATCATACAACTGTGATTCATGCTCATAGAACAATTCGGGTAGATATGGAAAAAGATCCGATTTTCAAACAAGAAGTTGAAAATTTGGAGAAAGAAATTCGAAATCAGTAAACATTTAAATAATTTTACTAGCAATTCGGGTAAAAATAAGTGAGAAATCGGAGCTGTTATAATACAGTGGACTAAATCGTCATTGTGGACAATGTGTAAAAGTTGTACACACCATACACAGTTTATCCACATGTGTATAACTTTGTGTGACAAGGTTTTAACTCGGTTATCCACTTATCCACAGCCCCTACTACTATTACTACGGTTTTAAAACCTATATAATTAAGTTATAAACGACTGGAAGGAGTTTAAAATTTATGATGGAATTCACGATTAAAAGAGACTATTTCATAAATCAATTAAATGACACATTAAAAGCCATTTCACCAAGAACAACATTGCCGATCTTAACGGGTATCAAAATCGATGCAAAAGAAGAAGGCATTATTTTAACAGGTTCAGATTCTGAGATTTCAATTGAAATTTCAATACCTAAAGAAGTTGACGGAGAAGAGATTGTAACGATTGCTGAAACAGGATCCGTTGTACTTCCTGGTCGTTTCTTTGTAGATATTATTAAAAAATTACCAGGCAAAGATGTGAAGTTATCAACAAATGAGCAATTCCAAACATTGATTACTTCAGGTCATTCAGAGTTCAACTTGAGCGGCTTAGACCCAGATCAATATCCATTATTACCTCAAGTTTCTCAAGATGACGCAATTCAATTACCAATTAAAGTACTTAAAAACGTGATTGCACAAACAAACTTCGCAGTGTCCACCTCAGAAACACGGCCAGTTTTAACTGGTGTGAACTGGTTGATTCAAGATAATGAATTAATATGCACTGCAACAGACTCACACCGTTTAGCAGTTCGTAAACTTAAACTAGAAGACGAAGACATTGATAATAAAAATGTCATCATTCCAGGTAAAGCTTTAGCTGAACTTAATAAAATTGTCACTGATTCAGAAGATGACATTAATATCTTCTTCGCATCTAACCAAGTGTTATTTAAAGTCGGCAACATCAATTTCATTTCAAGATTGCTTGAAGGACATTATCCAGATACATCTCGTTTGTTCCCAGAGAACTACGAAACAAAAATTGAAATGAGCAACAGTGATTTCTATCACGCGATTGATCGTGCCTCATTACTTGCACGTGAAGGTGGCAATAACGTAATCAAATTAAGCACTGGCAATCAAGAAGTTGAACTTTCTTCTACATCACCAGAAATCGGTACGGTAAACGAAGATGTTGATGCAAACAGTGTTGAAGGAAGCAGCTTGAAAATCTCATTCAACTCTAAGTACATGATGGACGCTTTAAAAGCAATCGATAATGACGAAGTAGAAGTTGAATTCTTCGGTACGATGAAACCATTCACATTAAAACCAAAAGATGACGATTCAGTTGTGCAATTAATCTTGCCGATCAGAACATACTAATCTCAAAAACAAAAGGTGACATTCACTTTAAAAAACGGAAATCCTCTTTGCAGGGTTTCCGTTTTTTTATGGCAGATTCAAAATAACAACGTGAAATTCATTTTAAAGTGTCTCAGATGTCGCTGAATGCATTTTAAAATTATTTAGGATAAAAATATCGATGCGCTTAAAATGTTCAATGTCACCTTTTAAAATGCGAAAAATGAGTGTTAAAGAAGCTGAAAAATTCAAAATCTGAGATTAACGTGAAAAAATGATGAGAAAACGCTAGATTTCAACCGCTCAAACATGAAATTTATTACGAAAAAAGGTATAATATATTAATGACCTTATAAAGAAATGGAGTGAGTGTGTTGACTGAAAAAATCATGGTTGAAGGTGACATTACTTTAGGACAATTCCTGAAAACTGAAGGCATTATTGAATCAGGTGGACAGGCAAAATGGTTTTTAAAAGATTTCGAAGTTTTCTTAAACGGTGAGCGTGAAACACGTCGTGGTAAAAAACTCGAAGATGGCGATCAAATTGAAATACCTGAAGTGGGTTCTTTTGTAATTGCTCATCAAGGTGACCAATGAAATTAAATGCACTCCAACTTGAAAATTATCGCAATTATGAAGAAGTCGCATTGGATTGCCATCCAGATGTGAATATTTTGATTGGTGAAAATGCGCAAGGCAAAACTAATTTATTAGAATCCATTTACACACTTGCATTAGCGAAAAGCCATCGAACTTCAAATGATAAAGAGCTCATACGCTTTGGGGCTGAGTATGCTAAAATAGAAGGTGAGCTGAGTTATCGACATGGGAAGATGCCATTGACCATGTTTATAACTAAAAAAGGCAAAAAGGTTAAAGTAAATCATTTAGAACAACATCGTCTGACACAATATATCGGACACTTGAATGTTGTTCTTTTTGCCCCAGAGGACCTGAATATTGTCAAAGGATCACCGCAAGTCAGACGCCGCTTTATTGATATGGAGCTAGGTCAGATGTCTGCGGTTTACCTGAATGATTTGTCTCAATATCAACGGATTTTGAAACAAAAGAACAATTACTTAAAACAGCTTCAGATTAAGCAGAAAACAGACCGCACAATGCTTGAGGTATTAAATCAGCAGTTTGCGGAGTATGCGCTTAAAGTCACTTTGAAGCGTGCGCACTTTATCGAGGAATTAGAAGTGCTTGCACAACCGATTCATGCCAGCATTACAGATAACAGAGAAAGCTTAGAGGTTAAATATCGTCCGAGCTTGAAGTTGTCTGATACTGAGGATGAAGCGGCTTTGTTTGAAGAAGTGCAGCAATTGATGGCTGACAATATGGACAGAGAAATAGAACGCGGCGTGGCCCTTTATGGTCCGCACCGTGATGATTTAGGTTTTAACGTTAATGGGATGGATGCTCAGACTTATGGCTCACAAGGTCAACAGCGGACATCTGCATTATCAATTAAGCTGGCTGAGATTGAACTGATTAACAAAGAAGTCGGCGAATACCCTATCTTATTGCTTGATGATGTGCTGAGTGAATTAGATGACTCTCGTCAGACTCACCTGCTGAGTACAATTCAAGATAAGGTGCAGACATTTGTGACTACAACGTCTGTAGAAGGTATTGATCATGAAATTATGAAACATGCAAAACTTTACCGAATCAATCAAGGTGAAATTATCAAGTGATAGAAAGTGAAGGTGGAAGCATTGTCAGATGTGAACAACACGGAAGATTATGGTGCTGGACAAATACAGGTATTAGAAGGACTTGAAGCCGTTCGTAAACGTCCAGGTATGTATATCGGATCGACTTCAGAAAGAGGTCTGCACCATCTTGTATGGGAAATTGTAGATAATAGTATTGACGAAGCATTGGCTGGCTATGCTGATACAATCGAAGTCATTATCGAGAAAGATAACTGGATTCGTGTAACAGATAACGGCCGTGGTATTCCAGTTGATATTCAAGAAAAAATGGGCCGTCCAGCAGTTGAGGTTATCTTAACTGTATTGCATGCCGGCGGTAAATTCGGCGGTGGCGGATACAAAGTATCAGGCGGTCTGCATGGTGTAGGATCTTCAGTTGTTAACGCACTTTCTGAAACATTAGAAGTGTTTGTACACCGTAATAATAAAATTTATAACCAAGCGTATAAACGCGGGGTTCCTCAATATGATTTAAAAGTGGTTGGCGAAACAGAACATACAGGAACTGAAATCCGCTTTAAAGCTGACCCTGAAATCTTTACTGAAACAACAACGTATCAGTATGAATTGCTTCAAAAACGTATTCGTGAGTTGGCTTTCTTAAACAAAGGCATTCAGCTTACTTTACGTGATGAACGCGGTGAAGAAGTAAAAGAAGACTCATATCACTATGAAGGCGGTATTAAATCTTACGTTGAGTTGATCAACGAGAATAAAGAGCCTTTATTTGATGAGCCAGTTTACTTACATGACCGTAAAGATGACGTGGAAGTAGAAATTGCATTGCAATACAACAGCGGTTTCTCAACAAACTTATTATCTTATGCGAACAATATCCATACTTACGAAGGCGGTACACATGAAGACGGCTTTAAACGTGCGTTAACACGTGTATTGAACAGTTATGGTATTCAACAAGGCATTATGAAAGATGATAAAGAGCGTTTATCTGGTGAAGATACACGTGAAGGTTTAACAGCGGTTGTCTCAATTAAGCACAGCAACCCTCAATTCGAAGGACAAACAAAAACGAAACTCGGCAACTCTGAAGTTCGTCAAATCGTAGACAGACTCTTCACAGAGGATATGGAGCGTTTCTTGTTAGAACATCCACAAGTTGCTCGTATTATTGTCGAAAAAGGTATGATGGCTTCTCGTGCACGTATCGCAGCTAAAAAAGCACGTGAAGTAACTCGTAGAAAATCAGCATTAGAAGTTTCAAGCTTACCAGGTAAATTAGCTGACTGTTCAAGTAAAAACCCTGAAGAGAGTGAAATCTTCATCGTCGAAGGTGACTCTGCCGGGGGGTCTACAAAACTTGGTCGTGATTCAAGAACACAAGCGATTTTACCGCTACGTGGTAAGATCTTGAACGTTGAAAAATCACGTTTAGACAGAATCTTAAATAATAATGAAATCCGTTCTATGATTACTGCATTCGGTACCGGTATCGGAGAAGAATTCGATATTTCGAAAGCACGTTATCACAAAATCGTCATCATGACAGATGCCGATGTGGATGGTGCGCATATCAGAACACTGTTATTGACATTCTTCTATCGCTTCATGCGTCCGTTGATTGAAGCGGGTTATGTATACATTGCACAACCGCCTTTATTCAAATTGACACAAGGTAAACAGAAATACTATGTCTTTAACGAACGTGAATTAGAGAAATTGAAATCTGAATTGAAACCGACACCGAAATGGTCTATTGCCCGTTATAAAGGTTTAGGTGAAATGGATGCAGATCAATTATGGGAAACAACAATGAATCCAGAGCATCGTTCAATGTTACAAGTGACATTAGAAGATGCGATTGAAGCGGATTTAACTTTCGAAATGTTAATGGGCGATGTTGTAGAAAACCGTCGTCAATTCATCGAAGAAAATGCGGTTTACGCGAACTTGGATTTCTAATTTTGGAAGCTATGAATCAGCGAAACAGCTACGGAATTAATAACTTAAGGAGGCAATCTTGATGGCTGAATATCCTGAATCAAGAATAATTGAACGAAATATTAGTAACGAGATGCGTGAATCGTTCTTAGACTATGCGATGAGTGTTATCGTATCTCGTGCTTTGCCAGACGTCAGAGATGGTTTGAAACCGGTACATCGTCGTATTTTGTACGGGTTGAACGAACAAGGGATGACGCCTGATAAACCGTATAAGAAATCCGCACGTATCGTAGGTGACGTAATGGGTAAATACCACCCTCACGGTGACTCATCTATCTATGAAGCCATGGTACGTATGGCTCAGGATTTCAGCTATCGTTATCCTCTTGTAGACGGCCAAGGTAACTTCGGTTCCATGGATGGCGATGGTGCAGCTGCAATGCGTTATACAGAAGCACGTATGACAAAACTTGCGACTGAATTATTAAGAGATATCAATAAAGACACAATCAACTTTATCGATAACTATGATGGTACGGAAAGAGAGCCGGAAGTCTTACCGGCACGTTTCCCTAACCTCTTAGTGAACGGTGCTGCAGGGATTGCAGTAGGTATGGCGACGAATATTCCACCTCACAACATGACAGAAGTCATCAATGGTGTATTAAGTTTAAGTCATAATCCTGATATCACAATCGCAGAATTGATGGAAGACATTACTGGACCGGACTTCCCGACTGCTGGTTTAATTTTAGGTAAGAGCGGTATCCGTCGTGCTTATGAAACAGGACGTGGATCTATTCAAATGCGTGCACGTGCTGAAATTGAAGAACGCGGCGGCGGTCGTCAACGTATCGTTGTGACTGAAATTCCGTTCCAAGTCAACAAAGCGCGTATGATTGAGAAAATCGCAGAATTAGTACGTGACAAGAAAATCGATGGTATTACAGACTTACGTGATGAAACAAGTTTACGTACTGGCGTACGTGTCGTAATCGATGTCCGTAAAGATGCGAATGCGAGTGTTATTTTAAATAACTTATACAAACAAACACCACTTCAAACTTCATTCGGTGTGAACATGATTGCCTTAATCAATGGCAGACCGAAATTAATTAATTTAAAAGAAGCATTAGTCGAATACTTAGAACATCAAAAAGTAGTCGTGCGTAGACGTACGGAATACAACTTGAAAAAAGCTGAAGACCGTGCACATATCTTAGAAGGTTTACGTATTGCGTTAGATCATATTGATGAAATCATCACAACAATCCGTGAATCTGATACAGATAAAGTAGCAATGGAACGTTTACAAGAACGCTTCAAATTATCTGAGCGTCAAGCACAAGCTATCTTAGATATGCGTTTAAGACGTTTAACAGGTTTAGAAAGAGATAAAATTGAATCTGAATATAACGACTTGATTGCGTACATTGAAGAATTAAGAGCGATTCTTGCTGACGAAGAAAAATTATTACAACTTGTTCGTGACGAATTAATCGAAGTCCGAGAACGATATGGTGATGAACGTCGTACTGAAATTCAACTTGGCGGTTTAGACCATATTGAAGATGAAGACTTAATTCCAGAAGAACAAATTGTAATCACATTAAGTCATAATAACTACATCAAACGTTTACCTGTTTCTACGTACCGTGCACAAAATCGTGGCGGTCGCGGTGTGCAAGGTATGAATACATTAGAAGAAGACTTCGTGAGTCAAATTGTCACATTGAGTACCCACGACCATGTATTGTTCTTTACGAACCAAGGACGTGTCTACAAACTTAAAGGGTACGAGGTGCCGGAACTCTCACGTCAGTCTAAAGGTATTCCAGTTATCAACGCAATTGAGCTTGAAAATGATGAAGTCATCAGTACGATGATTGCGGTGAAAGATTTAGAGAAAGAAGATGCCTTCTTAATCTTCGCAACGAAACACGGTATCGTGAAACGTTCATCTCTAAGCAACTTCTCACACATCAATAGAAACGGTAAGATTGCGATCAACTTCAGAGATGAAGATGAACTCGTAGCAGTACGTCTTACAGATGGCTCAAAAGATGTCTTACTTGGTACATCACGTGCATCACTTATCCGCTTCAAAGAATCGCTCTTACGTCCACTTGGCCGAACAGCTGCCGGCGTAAAAGGTATCACTTTACGTGAAGGTGATGAAGTCATCGGACTCGCAGTCGCAAATGGCGATAGTGAAGATGAAGTATTAGTAGTCACTGAAAATGGTTACGGTAAACGTACACCACTTGAAGAATACCGTGTGTCTAACCGTGGCGGTAAAGGTATCAAAACAGCTACGATTACTGAGAAAAATGGTGATATCGTCTGCATCACAACAGTAACAGGCGAAGAGGACTTAATGATTGTCACAAACCATGGTGTCATTATACGTATCGATGTCGGCGACATTTCACAAAACGGACGTTCAGCACAAGGGGTAAGATTAATCCGCTTGAGTGATGAACAATTTGTTTCTACGGTTGCGAAAGTTCAAGAAGAACCAGAAGATGAATTAGAAGGTACTTCTGAAGATGAAACAGAACCAGGTGAAAATGGTCCAACACCAACAATCAATGAACAAGTCGTCGAATCAGAAGATGATGACCGTACAATTCATACAGAAGAATTAGATGAAACTGTAGAAGAAGACGGTGAACGCACTGAATTAAGACAAGACTTCATGGATCGCGTGAACGAAGATATTGAAAACGCAGATTCAGAAGATGAAGATAACGAAGAAGAATAATTTAAGTGAATAGATAAAATAAAAGCTTTCTGCAAAACCACTAGGTTAAGCAGAAAGCTTTTTTATTACTCTTAATAGATTAAGTTTAATTTTCTTTTTCTTCTAAACGCTTCATCGCATATGGGATTTCTGCGATTAAGTTTGATGGCGGAACAACGTACATTTCTTTAGATAAGTGTTCGCCAATATAACTATGCACATATGTCGCAGTTTTAACCGCGTAATCAAAGTCGTCAAACTGACCGATAAAACTTGTGATAATACCTGATAATGTATCACCCATACCGCCAGTAGCCATAGCTGGTGTACCAATCTCTAATTTGTACGTGTTATCTTTTAAATAGATTTCTGTACCATGTTGTTTTAAGACAACTGCAGAGTGTATTTGATCTACAGCTTCACGGTTACGTTCATAAGTTTGTTCCTCAATTGGAATGCCGCTTAATCTTTCCCATTCCATTTGGTGTGGTGTGAACACAACATTTTGACACTTAGGTACTTCTACTTTTAATTTACTCATAATTGTAATCGCATCACCATCAATAATCAGGTTCTGATGCGGTTGGATATTTTGAAGCAAGAATGTCATCGCATTATTGCCTTTAAAGTCTAAACCAAGTCCAGGGCCGATTAAAATACTGTCTGATGTTTCAATGAGTTTCGTTAACATCTTCGTATCATTAATGTCCACAACCATCGCTTCAGGACAGCGTGAGTGTAATGCTGCATGATTCGTCGGATGTGTCGCAACTGTAATCAAACCGCTTCCGCTATACACACATGCACGTGCAGCCATAATAATTGCGCCGCCTAAATTTGCGTTTCCGCCAATTAATAAGATTCTGCCGTAATCTCCTTTGTGCGTCTCATCTTTTCGTTTTGGAATCGTAACATCTGTTAAAATTTCCACCATAATCCCTCCATAACCCATTCATTTTACACTTAAGCTTCATACAATGGAGCTTTAGGTTTTCGATGTATTTGATTATTTATAAAATTTAAGCACACCCCTGTCATTGGAGTGAGCCTTTCATACCTGTAATGTTGATTGTTTCTCAATGCATTACAACATCTTATACCTATCGTTTAGGTAAGTCAACACTTTCCTTGCGAAGACTTATTGAACGTTTTGTAAAGTCTTGTGCGCGTAAGGATGAACGGGTGAAGATTACCTTTGTTTAACTCATATTGTCTGGCTGGATAGAAAACTGTTATTTAAATTTAGCGTGCTAAACTAGTGACGTATTAACACGCTACGGCTTTGGCAGAATCTATTGTCCTTCTAAAAATGTAAGCGTATACTTGGGATAATTGTATACATTTATTTTCTGAGGGGGTAATTCAATTGACACTAGAATTAAACGGAGCATCGCTCACAATTGAAGATATAAAAAAATTTTTACACCAGCAAGATAAGGTAACAATCTCATCTGATGCGATGGAACGCGTTAAACAAAGTCGTGCCATTGTAGAAGATATTATTAAAAATAAAGTAACGATTTACGGAATTACAACAGGCTTCGGCTTGTTTAGTGATGTCTTAATCGATCCACAGCAATATAATCAACTTCAAGTGAACTTGATTCGTTCACATGCTTGCGGTACAGGTGATCCGTTTTCTCATGATGTTGCACTTGTGATGATGATTTTACGTTTGAATACAATGTTGAAAGGTCATTCAGGTGTTACGACTGATTTAGTCGATCAATTAGTTTATTTTATTAATGAACGTATTATTCCAATTATTCCACAACAAGGTTCTTTAGGCGCTTCAGGTGATTTAGCACCTCTATCTCATCTTGCGTTAGCTTTAATTGGTGAAGGCAAAGTCTTTTATCAACAAGAAGAGAAAGACAGTGCTGATGTGTTACATGAATTAGGACGTGAACCTTTAGCATTATCTGCCAAAGAAGGTTTAGCATTGATTAACGGGACACAAGCAATGACAGCACAAGGTGTGATTAGTTGGATTGAAGCGGAAGCTCTAGCTTATCAATCAGAATGGATTGCCTCACTAACACATCAAGCGTTAAACGGTATTACAGATGCTTATCGACCTGAAGTTCATGATGCACGTAACTTCCCTGAACAAAGTGCAGTCGCAGATCGTATGTTGTATTGGTTAGAAGACTCTCAGTTAACAACGACACAAGGTGAAATCAGAGTTCAAGATGCGTATACGTTACGTTGTATTCCACAAGTTCATGGCGCAAGCTTTGAAACATTGAAATTTGTGAAACAACAATTAGAACGTGAAATGAATGCGGCGAATGATAATCCGTTAATCTTCCATGAAGGTGATGAAACATTAGTTATTTCAGGCGGCAACTTCCATGGTCAACCTGTTGCATATGCGTTAGACTTCTTGAAAATTGCGGTAAGTGAACTTGCGAATATCGCAGAACGTCGTTTAGAACGTTTAGTAAATCCACAATTAAATGGTGGTTTACCTGCTTTCTTAAGCCCTGAACCAGGCTTACAAAGTGGTGCGATGATTATGCAGTATGCGGCAGCGAGTTTAGTATCAGAAAATAAAACATTGGCGCATCCTGCGAGTGTGGATTCTATTCCTTCATCTGCGAACCAAGAAGATCATGTCTCTATGGGTACAATTGGTTCAAGACATGGCTATCAAATTGTGGATAATGCGCGTAGAGTGTTATCGATTGAATTAATTATTGCGCTGCAAGCGGTAGAATTAAAAGGTATTGATCAATTATCGCCACGCTCACTTGAGAAATATGAGACGTTAAGAAATATTACGCCATCCATTACAGAAGACCGTCAATTCCATCATGATATCATGCAAGTATCGCGTTATTTACAGCAAGCAGCGTATACTGATGCAGAATGCAAATAACATGAATTTTTCTTGAATTCAGAAAAATTTTATATTTGAGTTGCAATTTAAATAACTATTTGCTATAGTGAAGTTAAGTTCATAAGATATTGTTCGCAGGATAAGTAATCCTAGTTATTAATTCCAGAGAGCTTATGGTTGGTGTGAATAAGCAATTAAGACTACGTGACGAATCTACCTGCATTTGAGAGAACAACCGGTTTAACCGTTATTTTAGAGAGAGTGCAGTGTGCATCAATTAATTTGATACATACTGTTAAATAGGGTGGCAACACGTAATACCACGTCCCTTGTAGGGGCGTGGTATTTTTTTATTCTTTTTTCAGCTGCTCTAATTATATTATTAATTTGAATTTAAATACCCCGACACTTATTTTGAAAGGATGACTGACACATGTTAGATATTAAATTGTTTAGAAACGAAACGGATCGCTTGAAAGAGAAAGTAAGATTACGCGGAATGGACCCACAAATCGTGGACAAAGTATTAGAACTTGATGGTAAACGCCGTGAGTTAATCGGTAAAGCAGAAGAAATGAAAGCTGAACGTAACCGAGTAAGCGGTGAAATCGCTGAGAAAAAACGCAATCAAGAAAATGCGGATGATGTCATTAAACAAATGAGAGAACTTGGCGATAAAATCAAAGATATCGATACTGAGTTAAACGAAGTGGATGATGACTTACATTATAAATTATCTACAATCCCTAATATCATGCATGATGATGTGCCAGAAGGCGAAACTGATGAAGAAAACATCGAAGTGAAAAAATGGGGTACGCCTCGTGAATTCGACTTCGAAGCGAAAGCACATTGGGATTTAGTTGAAGAATTAGGTATGGCAGATTTCGAACGTGCTGCACGTGTATCTGGTGCGCGTTTCGTCTTCTTAACAAATGAAGGTGCACAGTTAGAACGTGCATTAATGAACTACATGTTAACAAAACATACAACACAGCACGGCTATACTGAAATGATGGTACCACAACTTGTGAATGCAAATTCTATGTATGGTACAGGTCAACTTCCAAAATTCGAAGAAGACTTATTCAAGATTGAAAAAGAAGGACTTTACATGATTCCTACTGCGGAAGTACCGTTAACTAACTTCTACCGCGAAGAAGTCTTGTCTGCAGATAAATTGCCAGGCAAGTTCACTGGACAGTCAGCTTGCTTCAGAAGTGAAGCGGGTTCTGCCGGACGTGACACACGTGGCTTAATCCGTTTACACCAATTCGATAAAGTTGAGTTGGTACGTTTTGAAAAACCTGAAGATTCTTGGGATGCATTAGAACAGTTAACAAGCGACGCAGAAGAAATCTTAGAAGAACTTGAATTACCATATCGTCGTGTCATTCTTTGTACTGGCGACTTAGGTTTCAGTTCAAGTAAAACATATGACTTAGAAGTTTGGCTTCCAAGTTATCAAGATTACAAAGAAATCAGCTCATGCTCTAACATGACAGATTTCCAAGCACGTCGTGCTAACATTCGTTTCAAACGCGACAAAGATGCTAAACCAGAATTAGTTCATACATTGAACGGAAGCGGCTTAGCAGTAGGTCGTACGTTTGCAGCAATTGTTGAAAATTACCAAAACGCTGATGGATCAATTACGATTCCAAAAGCATTGGTACCGTTCATGGGCGGAAAAGAAAAAATCGGCCCTGCAACAAAATAAATGGGATCATCGAGTAGTTGGAAAACGAATTAAGATGATCCAACCTCGTTCCAATATATATATTTACCTACCACATGGACGCTATGCCTTACCAACATAGCGTCCTCTTTTTATATGAAAAATTAATATTTCCCGTCTTGTTATTTCCTGAAACACAAAGAAAAACCGACTACCCTCTAAGGATAATCGGTTGAAATAGAATAGTTTGAAAGTGTTGCTGTTAAAGAGTTTGTAGACGAATGGATGTCTTACTTCAGACAAGCGTCAGTCTAACTTTATCACTCTTGGTTTTGTGTTTCTGATTGCTCAGCGGTATCAACATATAGAAATGCGATGACACTCATAATACTTAGTGTCACAAATGCACAACCTAGTGGAATCAGAAAATTTCCTGCGTTTAAAAAGATGAGACCTGTAATGCTCATTTTAATTAAGGCATGCAATACGAAACATAAAATGCTTGTGAAGAACAGCGCAAGACTGCTTCCAGCTAAGAAAACTTTCTGCATACTTCTGGTACTCCTTCTTCGTTTAAATCTTTTTTTATCACTCTCATTATAACGTGGTTTGCAATATATTACGATAGCGTTTTCGGGAATTAATAAAAATTTAACAAATGGATAGAGTCCAAGTCTTTCTTATTTAGTTAAGAGAGTGATTGAATCAAACTAAAAATGAAGATGATTAGAGTTGATGCGGTAGTGAGTAATAAAGCGATGGTCGTCATTTTTTGATTTCTTACTTGCTTAGGTTTTTTCGTTTCAATAAATAAAATGATCATCGCTGCAATTAATAACAAACCTACAATAGAATATGTAACGATACTTCCAGCTGCCATAAAATCTCCTCCATAGTTGTTATAATATAAATAGTTTATTTATTATATACCTCACTTTTCTGAAGGGAAACATTATAAAATATTGGGTATAGTTGATAAGATACAACTGAAGAAATTGAACTTTATCTATGCTGTTAAAAACATGTAGCAAGCTAGTGATATCAAGTAGGTGATTCTTGCCAACTATGTTAAAATAATTCTTATAGTTACTAAAGTATAGGAGTGGCGAATTTGTTTGCAAAAATAGACCTGAAGGCGACGCTACTTGCAACATTGGCATTGCTGATTATTGTGGCAGTCACCTATGTTATACCGGTTGCCGGACTCATCTTATTTTTTATTGCAACGGTGCCTGGTATTATTCTATGGCATAAGTCTATTATGTCTTTCGGTATTGCCGCACTGATTACAGTTATTTTAACTGTCCTGTTCGGAAGTGAGGGTGTACTGAGTTATATCATCTTCATTTTGATTTTGAGTTTGATAGTAGGGCAATTATTAAAAGAACGTACATCGAAAGAACGTATACTCTATATCGCAACTACATATATGAGTATCATCAGTTTGGCAGGCTTTATGCTGCTTCAAGTCTTCGATAAACTTCCGCTTTCACAAGTGCTTGTGAAACCATTTAAAGATCAAATGTATCAAGCAATGGCAATGAGTGGACTAGATGCTTCTTCACGTAGTGTGTTAGAAGAAGGTTTTAGACAATTAGCAGTTCAATTACCTAGTTATACGATTATCGTTATTTTTATTATGATACTCATTAACTTGATTGTATCGTTTCCGATTTTACGTAAGTTTAAAATAGCAACCCCAGTGTTTAAACCGTTATATGCATGGCAGTTTAAACGTGTACTCGCATACATTTACTTTATAGTATTGCTTTGTGTCATGTTCGCAACGCAACCTGGCACATTCCAAAGTATCGTTTTAAATATGCAAGTTATCTTATCATTTATTATGTTCATCCAAGGTTTAAGTTTCATTGCTTACTTTGCGAAAGCGAAACGTATGCCGGTAGGTGTGGGCATTTTATTAATGGTTATAGGATTTTTACTGACACCTGTGATACCGATTATCGGCTTACTGGGTGTTGTAGATATTACATTCAATTTAAAACGATTTATTAAAAAATGATTTGAGGTGACAGAATGAATCGTCAATCTACGAAGAAAGCACTGTTTATTCCTTTCTTGCTTATGGTATTAACTGCAATCGCATTAGTTGTTGTTTGGTTTATCTTTAACCAATTGATTGCTGGTATCGCAACTGCAGTCTTACTTGTGATGATTATTATCAGTGCATTTGCGTTTCGTAATGCATTCATACGATTAGATCAATATGTAGATGATTTAAGCGGACAGATATCAGCTGGCAATAGTATCGCGATTAAAAGTTTGCCAATTGGCATCATTGTTCTTGATGAGAATGAAGATGTAGAATGGATGAACCATTTCATGTCTGAACGATTGGATCGTAATGTTATCTCAGATCCGATAAATGAAGTGTACCCGAACATTCTGAAACAATTAGAGAAGACGCAAGAGATTGAAATTACAGATGGCAATTATCATTATCGTGTGCGTTATTCAGAAGATGAACACGTCTTATATTTCTTTGATATTACCGAAGAAGTACACACGTATGAATTATATGAGGAATCGAAACCGGTTATCGCAACCTTATTCCTTGATAACTACGATGAAATCACACAAAATATGAACGATACACAACGTTCTGAAATCAACTCTATGGTCACACGTGTCATCAGTCGTTGGGCTTCTGAGTATGATATCTATTTCAAGCGTTATAGTTCAGACCAATTCGTAGCGTATTTAAACCGTCGTATTCTTGACCAATTAGAAGAATCAAATTTCGACTTGTTGCGAAACCTACGTGAAAAGAGTGTAGGTTACCGCGCACAATTGACATTAAGTATTGGTGTCGGTGAAGGTTCAGAGAACTTGATTGACTTAGGGGAATTATCACAATCAGGTTTAGACTTAGCCCTTGGCCGTGGTGGTGACCAAGTCGCAATCAAACATATCAATGGTAATGTAAGATTCTATGGTGGTAAGACTGACCCGATGGAAAAACGTACACGTGTACGTGCGCGTGTTATCTCACATGCTTTAAAAGATATCTTGATGGAAGGCGACAAAGTTATCATTATGGGACATAAACGTCCTGACTTAGACGCAATCGGTGCAGCTATCGGTGTTTCACGCTTTGCGATGATGAATAACTTAGATGCTTATGTTGTGTTAAATGAAGAAGATATCGATCCGACATTACGTCGTGTGATGGATGAAATTGATAAGAAACCAGAATTAAAAGAACGTTTCATCACATCAGATGATGCGTGGGATATTATGACATCGAAAACGACATTAGTTGTTGTTGATACACATAAACCAGAAATGGTATTAGATGAGAACATTTTAAATAAAGCAAACCGTAAAGTCGTGATCGACCATCACCGTCGTGGTGAAAGCTTTATCTCTCATCCATTATTGGTATATATGGAACCTTATGCCAGCTCTACAGCTGAGCTTGTGACGGAACTCCTTGAATACCAACCGACAGAACAACGTCTGACAAGATTAGAATCAACGATTATGTATGCAGGTATTATTGTCGATACGCGTAACTTCACATTACGTACAGGTTCAAGAACCTTTGATGCGGCAAGTTACTTAAGAGCACATGGTGCAGATACGATCTTGACGCAGCACTTCTTAAAAGATGATATTGATACGTACATTAATCGTTCAGAACTTATCCGTACTGTGAAACTGCAAAGCAATGGTATTGCGGTGGCACACGGATCTAATGATAAAATCTATCACCCTGTTACAGTTGCACAAGCTGCAGACGAATTGTTAAGTTTAGATGGTGTAGAGGCCTCTTATGTAGTGGCTAGACGAGAAGATGACTTAGTGGGTATTTCAGCCCGTTCACTCGGCTCTATCAACGTCCAACTGACAATGGAAGCTTTAGGCGGCGGTGGACATTTAACAAATGCTGCCACGCAAATTAAAGGTGTAACAGTAGATGAAGCAGTAGAACAATTACAACAAGCAATAGATGAACAAATTAGTAGGAGTGAAGGACAATGAAAGTAATTTTCACACAAGATGTTAAAGGTAAAGGTAAGAAAGGCGAAGTTAAAGACGTACCTGTAGGCTACGCACAAAACTTCTTATTCAAGAAAAATGTTGCAGTAGAAGCAACACCAGGTAACTTGAAACAATTAGAACTTAAAAACAAACGTGCTGAAGAAGAAAGAGAACAAGAAATCGAAGATGCGAAAGCATTAGCAAAACGTCTTGAAGACATCGAAGTAGAAGTCACAGCTAAATCAGGTGAAGGCGGCAAATTATTCGGTTCTGTCAGCACAAAACAAATTGCACAAGCCTTACAAAAGCAACACGATATCAAAATTGATAAACGTAAAATGGACTTACCTAACGGTATCCATGCCTTAGGTTATACAAATGTACCAGTAAAATTAGACAAAAAAGTCGATGGTACAATCCGTGTTCACACTGTTGAACAAAAATAAGCAATGAAATAATTAGAGGTGTAATCAAAAAATGGATGGAATGTATGAACAAAACCAGATGCCGCATAACAACGAAGCTGAGCAATCTGTCTTAGGTGCCATTATTATTGATCCACAGCTCATGGGGGAAACTCAGGGAGTCTTACTTCCTGAGTCCTTTTATAGAGGCGCTCACCAACACATCTTCCGTGCGATGATGCACCTCTTTGAGGAAAATAGTGAAATAGATGTCGTAACCTTAATGGACCAGCTGACATCTGAAGGGACATTGAGTGAAGCGGGTGGCCCGCAATATCTTGCGGAGCTCGCAAGCAATGTGCCGACGACAAGAAATATTGAGTACTATCGCGAGATTGTTTATAAATTAGCTGCGAAACGTAATTTGATTCGTGTCGCAGATCAAATCGCGAAAGACGGTTATGATTCAGAACTTGATTTAGATGACATTTTAAGTGATGCAGAGCGTAAGATTTTAGAACTCGCATCTACGAGAGAATCTGAAGGGTTTAAAGATATCAGAGACGTCTTAGGACAAGTTTATGAGAATGCTGAAGAGTTAGACCAAAACAGTGGTCAAACGCCAGGTATCCCGACAGGTTATCGTGACTTAGATCAAATGACTGCAGGCTTTAACCGAAATGATTTAATCATTTTAGCTGCACGTCCTTCGGTAGGTAAGACTGCCTTCGCATTGAATATTGCGCAAAAAGTTGCGACCCATGAAAGTAATTATACGGTCGGTATCTTCTCGCTAGAGATGGGTGCAGACCAATTAGCAACACGTATGATTTGTAGTTCAGGAAATGTAGACTCGAACCGTTTACGTACTGGGACGATGACAGATGAAGACTGGAATCGTTTCACAGTGGCAGTCGGTAAGTTATCTAAAACGAAAATCTTTATTGATGATACACCGGGTATCAGAATTACAGATTTACGTTCTAAGTGTCGTCGACTCAAACAAGAGCATGGTTTAGATATGATTGTGATCGACTACTTACAGTTGATTATGGGAAGCGGTTCTCGTATGTCTGATAACCGTCAACAAGAAGTATCTGAAATCTCAAGAACGTTAAAAGCGATTGCACGTGAATTAGAATGTCCGGTTATTGCACTGAGTCAGTTATCTCGTGGTGTTGAACAACGACAAGATAAACGCCCAATGATGAGTGACATCCGTGAATCAGGTTCTATCGAGCAAGATGCGGATATCGTTGCTTTCTTATATCGTGATGATTACTATAATCGTGAAGACGGTGAAGAAGATGACGATGGCGGCATGGAACCTGTCACAAATGATGATAATGGTGAAATTGAAGTCATTATTGCGAAGCAGCGTAACGGCCCGACAGGAACTGTTAAATTGCACTTCATGAAGCAATACAACAAATTCACGGACATTGATTATGCACATGCAGATATGATGTAAAAATTAAAAATGAAATTATAGATGAATTTAAAAGACCAAACGCGCGTTTTGGTCTTTTTTTAATGGGAAATTAGAAAAATAAGGCGAAATAGAAACGAATTTAAAAATATTTTTACGTACAATAAACTAGTATTAGGTTTGAATGTACGGTTTTAAGTCGATTTAAAAGGGTTATTTTGTCAATAAGTATGTGTAATATAAAGTGTAATAAACGGTATAAAACATTGGTATTAAAGGGTTTATATTACTTTTTCGGATGTTTGAGTGTTCACTGAACTGCCAAAAATCTGTAATATTTAATGTTCGTTTTCTATTTGCATTACACGCTTACAATTGATAGAATATTGAATGGTTAATTGAGAATAACTTGGAGGTGCTCTTATGTCATCAATCGTAGTTGTTGGGACACAATGGGGAGACGAAGGTAAAGGTAAAATCACAGACTTTTTAGCAGAACAAGCGGACGTTATTGCACGTTTTTCAGGCGGAAATAACGCAGGACATACAATCAAATTCGGCGGAGAAACTTATAAATTACACTTAGTGCCATCAGGCATTTTCTATCAAGATAAACTATCTGTTATCGGTAACGGTGTTGTAGTTGATCCGGTTGCATTATTAAAAGAGTTGGACGCATTAAATGAACGCGGCATTCCAACAAATAATTTGCGTATTTCAAATCGTGCACAGGTTATTTTGCCTTACCACTTATTACAAGATGAGTATGAAGAACGTCTTCGTGGTGATAACAAAATCGGTACGACTAAGAAAGGTATCGGCCCAGCATACGTTGATAAAGCACAAAGAATCGGTATCCGTATGGCGGATTTATTAGACAAAGAAACATTCGAACGCTTATTAAAAGCAAATCTTGAACACAAAGCAGCATACTTTAAAGGTATGTTTAATGAAGAAGCACCAGCTTTCGAAGATATCTTCGAAGAATACTATGCAGCTGGTCAACGCTTAAAAGAATATGTAACAGACACACCTAAATTATTAGATGATGCACTTGTAGCTAATGAACGTGTATTATTCGAAGGTGCACAAGGGGTTATGTTAGACATTGACCATGGTACATACCCATTCGTTACATCAAGTAACCCGATTGCTGGTAACGTTACTGTCGGCGGCGGTATCGGACCAACATCAGTATCTAAAGTTATCGGTGTATGTAAAGCGTATACGTCACGTGTAGGTGATGGTCCATTCCCTACTGAACTATTCGATGAAGATGGTCATCATATCCGTGAAGTAGGTCGTGAATATGGTACAACTACAGGACGCCCACGTCGTGTCGGCTGGTTCGACTCAGTGGTATTACGTCATTCACGTCGTGTAAGTGGTATTACTGACTTATCTATCAACTCAATCGACGTTTTAACTGGTTTAGATACAGTTAAAATCTGTGTTGCGTATGAGTTAGATGGTGAAGAAATCACTGAATACCCAGCAAACTTAAACGCGTTGAACCGTTGTAAACCAATTTACGAAGAATTACCAGGTTGGTCTGAAGATATTACGGGCGTACAATCATTAGAAGAATTACCAGATAACGCACGTCGTTACTTAGAACGTATTTCTGAGTTATGTAACGTAGGTATCTCAATCTTCTCTGTAGGTCCAGACCGTACACAAACAAATATGTTAAAACCTTTATGGTCATAATTTAAAATAACAAGTGTAATTACAGCAACTTAAAATCAATGATATAGAAAAATGCAATGCGGGTATGAACCTGCATTGCATTTTTTGTATTCATAAAGCTTATGATGAAGTTTAATGAATTTTTTTCTTACGGTGATGTCCGCCACGTACTTCAGAAACATTACCGAAGGATAAGAAGGCGTTCGGATCGATTTGAATAACGACTTCTTTTAATTTCGCTTCCTCAACACGTGTGATGACCGTGAAGACGACTTTACGCGGATCGCCTGTATAGGCACCCTCTGCGTGTAAGTACGTCACACCACGCCCTAAACGGTCGTTAATCGCTTCTCCAATTTCTTTATACTCATCACTGATAATCCAGACCGCTTTTGATTCATCTAAACCGATTAAAATTAAATCAATCATTTTAAAAGCGATGAAATAAGCGACAACACTGTACATGGCACTTTCCCATGTGAATACAAAACCAGCGACTGCGAAAATAAAGAAGTTGAAGATCATCACGATTTCACCGACTGAAAATGGCAAACGGTTATGCACGAGAATGGACATAATTTCTGTTCCATCCATACTACCGCCGGCTCGGATGACTAAACCGACACCGATACCGACAATGGCACCACCGAAGATGGTGATAAGTAAAGGTTCTCTAACGACTGCAGGGATATCATGGAGCAACATAGTTCCGATAGATAAGACAGTAATCGCATAAAGCGTAGATACCGCAAATGTTTTACCAATCTGTTTATAACCTAAGAAGAAAAACGGTAAGTTAAGAATAAAGATAAACACACCGAGTGATAAACCTGTTAGATGAGATAAGATAATCGAAACACCGACGATCCCGCCATCTAACAATTTATTTGGAACTAAGAAGAGTTCAAGTCCTACTGCCGTAAGCATTGAACCTATCGTTAAGAAAAGGATACGTATAATAATTTGTGTGAGAGACAGTTTTTTCTCTTTCTTTGTATGACCCCCAGAGTGCGTGGATTGATTCATAATTTGCCTCCTAAAATGGGTTATGTAAAAATTATACAAAAAAACTTTAAAAATTGCTTGTGTTTTTTTAAAGAGCTGTGCTATAATCTATCTTGTGCTTGAAAAACGGCTCCTTGGTCAAGCGGTTAAGACACCGCCCTTTCACGGCGGTAACACGGGTTCGAGTCCCGTAGGAGTCACCATTTAGGTCTCGTAGTGTAGCGGTTAACACGCCTGCCTGTCACGCAGGAGATCGCGGGTTCGATTCCCGTCGAGACCGTACAATGCTCATCCAATAGGGTGGGCATTTTTATTTTGTCTTTTTCTTGTTTTATGTTTAAGATAGTTAGTTTTATAATTAGATAACGTGCTATTAAAAAACAAAATCAAGGTATAAAATGTAATGAAATGTTACAATAGCATAAACATGCATGAATCCTCTTTTTTAGACATCCCCATTTCTGCAATCCACATAAAATTTACAATACCTTCACATAATGTCTTTTACCCGAAAAAATAGATAGTCAATAATAGAATTAATTTGGTATGAAAAATAGAATTGGCGTGCTAGAAATGGTAAATTATATAGTAGATACTTATGTCTAAATAAAATTATTCATGTACGATTATGATTAGAAATGAGGTTTAGGATTATGGCGAGAAAAGTAGTTGTAGTAGACGATGAAAAACCTATTGCTGATATTCTAGAATTTAACTTGAAAAAAGAGGGTTATGAAGTCTTTTGTGCATATGACGGAAATGATGCGATTGACTTAATTTATGAAGAAGAACCAGACATCGTACTCTTAGATATTATGCTTCCAGGCAGAGATGGTATGGAAGTCTGCCGTGAAGTACGTAAGAAATATGAAATGCCGATTATTATGTTGACGGCAAAAGACTCAGAAATTGATAAGGTGCTTGGTTTAGAACTAGGTGCGGATGACTATGTGACGAAACCTTTCAGCACACGTGAATTGATTGCACGTGTGAAAGCGAACTTACGTCGTCAATATACACAACCGCAAGAAGCAAATAATGCACCGAACGAAATTAAAATTAAAGATATTGTCATCTACCCAGATGCGTATTCTATTAAGAAACGCGGCAAAGATATTGAATTGACACACCGTGAATTTGAATTGTTCCATTATTTAGCGAACCATATGGGACAAGTCATGACACGTGAACACTTACTGCAAACGGTATGGGGCTATGATTACTTCGGTGACGTACGTACGGTCGATGTTACAATCCGTCGTTTAAGAGAAAAAATCGAAGATGATCCGTCACATCCAGAATATATCGTGACACGCCGCGGTGTCGGATACTTCTTGCAGCAGCACGACTGAGGCCATAGTATATGAAATGGCTTAAACAATTTCAGTCCCTTCACACGAAGCTCGTGATTGTTTATGTCTTGTTAATTATTATTGGGATGCAGATTATTGGTTTATATTTTACCAATAACTTAGAACGTGAATTAACACAGACATTTAAAAATAATATTTCGCAGTATGCGAAACAAATTGAGATCAACGTGGAGAAGGTCAATGAAGAAGACAAATCAGTCAATACGCAAAAAGAGATTCAAGAATTACTTAATGAATATGCGAACCGCCAAGAAATTGAACAAATCAACTATATTGATAAAGATCAAATTATAGTCGCGTCGACGAAACAATCTTCTAACAGTATCATTAATCAAAAAGCCAATGATACCTCTATTCAAAAGGCACTTTCATTAGGACAGGCGAATGACCATACAATGTTGAAAGACTATGGTAAAGGTAAACAGCGTGTATGGATTTATAACTTGCCTGTGAAGTCGTCTAAAGGTGTCATCGGTGATATTTATATTGAAGAGGATATCGACAGTGTTTATGATCAATTAAACAACTTTAACCAAATCTTCATTGTAGGTACTGCGATTTCTTTATTTATCACAGGATTACTCGGATTCTTCATTGCGCGTACGATTACTAAACCGATTACGGATATGCGTAACCAAACGGTTGAAATGTCGAAAGGTAATTATACACAACGTGTAAAAATCTATGGTAATGATGAAATCGGTGAATTGGCATTAGCCTTCAACAACTTGTCAAAACGTGTACAAGAAGCACAAGCGAATACGGAAAGTGAGAAACGTCGTTTGGACTCAGTTATCACACATATGAGTGATGGGGTCATTGCGACGGACAGACGTGGACGTGTGCGTATTGTGAACGATATGGCATTAAAGATGTTAGGTATGTCTAAAGAAGATGTTATGGGTTACAACATGCTGGGTGTCTTAGATTTAGAAGATGAATTCGCGTTAGATGAGATGCAGGAAAATAATAATAGCTTCTTGTTAGATATTAATGAAGCGGAAGGTATTATTGCGCGTGTCAGCTTCAGTACAATTGTACAAGACACAGGCTTTGTGACAGGTTACATTGCGGTGTTACATGATGTAACAGAACAACAACAAGTAGAACAAGAACGTCGTGAATTCGTTGCGAATGTTTCACATGAGTTGCGTACGCCATTAACTTCGATGAACAGTTATTTAGAAGCTCTAGAAGAAGGCGCTTGGCAAGATCCTGAAATTGCGCCGCAGTTCTTATCTGTAACAAGAGAAGAAACGGTACGTATGATTCGCTTGGTGAATGACTTATTGAATTTATCACGTATGGATAATGATACAGAACAAATCACTAAAGAAATTGTGGACTTTAATATGTTCATTAATAAAATCATCAACCGTCATGAGATGGCTTCAAAAGATGTAACGTTTGTGCGTGACATTCCTGATGAAACAATCTTTGCGGAAATTGATCCGGATAAGATGACGCAAGTGTTTGATAACGTCATTACGAATGCGATGAAATACTCACGTGGCAGCAAGCGTGTTGAGTTTCACGTGAAACCGAATCCATTGTATAACCGCATGACGATTCGTATTAAAGATAATGGTATTGGTATTCCGATTAATAAAGTGGATAAAATCTTTGATCGTTTCTTCCGTGTAGATAAAGCACGTACACGTAAGATGGGCGGTACAGGTTTAGGTCTTGCGATTTCAAAAGAAATTGTGGAAGCACATAACGGACGTATTTGGGCAAATAGTGTCGAGGGACAAGGTACCTCAATCTTCATCACATTACCGTGTGAAGTTATAGAAGATGGTGATTGGGATGAGGCATAAAGAAGCAGCAAAATCCGTGATTCTCACACTTTTAGTCTTAATGAGTATTGTGCTGACATATTTAATGTGGAATTTCTCACCAGACCTTGCGAATCTTGAAAGCCAAGATAATAAGAAAACAAATCAGAATACCATCGGCAAAGCGAATTCAGAACCTATGGCGAGTGTTATTTCACCGTATCAAGTGGTGTATTCGAATGATGATAAGTTCACAGGTGCTTTAGAAACCCGTACGATTAACCGTAATATTGTGAAGGTATTAAAGAATCAAGAGGTTGAAGATGCTCATGAAGTCTATCATGCGCATAACCTATTTATTCCAGAACTCAGCGATAACTTCTTGGTGTTAGACTTTGCGTATGATATGCCTTTATCTATGTATTTGGGTCAAGTCTTGAATATGGATGCGAAGGTCTCAAATAAGTATGAGTTCAATCGTTTATTGATTGATGCAGAGCAAAAGGATACAGCAGTCATTTACGCCATCAGCAGTGATCATCACCGTGTGATGCGTATGACAACATCTATTCCAAGCAACAAGGTTAATGACTTATTAGGTAAAATCAAACCGAATTTAATACCATTCGCAGATATTATTACGAATAGAAATACAATTGATGCAGCAACGCATATCTTTGCGCCTGAAAAGCCGCAACATTTAAAAACGTACCGTACGATTTTTAATCACATTAGTGTGGAAACGATGAATTCTATACTCTTTAATGATTCTGTAGTGGTGCGTAGTACGAAAAGCGGTAATACGACTTACAACAATAATACAGGTGTCGCAACATATGATTCTAAAAATGAACTCTATCGTTATATGAACTTATCTGAAGATGAATCAAAATCTAAGAATATGTTAGAAACTATTCCTAGTACATTCGACTTTATTAACGCACATGGTGGTTTTACAGATGATTTCCGCCTCTTTGATACGGATGATGAGTCTGGTGAGTTAACTTATCAAATGTTTTTAAATGGTGTACCTGTATTTAACGAAAATAACTTAAGTACCATCCAAGTGGCTTGGGGTGAGAAAGGTATTTTCAGTTATGGACGCTCTTTATTAAAAAGCAATATCACCATTGATAGCGGTGAAGAAAAGGAAAAACTCCCTGGCGCAGAAACAGTACGTTCTAACTTAGCGAATAATCCATCCATCGACTTTAAGAAAATAACGAATATCACGATTGGTTATACGATGAAAGATCGAGAAGAAGATGACATGGAAGTTCAGCGTAATAGTGAGTATGTACCACAGTGGTATGTGCAGTATGATGGTGAATGGTATGCTTACGAGAATGGAGGGCTTAAGTCATGAATTGGAAGTACGCAAAGACACTCTTCATTTTCGTGTTCCTCATCATCAATATTATGTTAGCTGTGATGTATGTGAATAAAATCAATAAATCTTACATTAATTATGCTGAAGGGAATAATGAAGTCAACTTCAGACAAGAAGAAATCAGTATTCCTAAAGAATTACCAGATGTCAGAGGATTGAAAGTTCAACTAGTCACAGGCCGTTCTAAAGATTTCACGAATTACGCGAAATCAAAAGACGAAGTTAAAACAGAAGATGATGGTAAAATCGCACAAGGTAACATCAGCCCACCGATCAGCGTCAGCAATGATCAAGTAACCAGCCTTAAAATGTACATGAAGAAAAATATTTATAAAGGTGAAGATTACCAATTATTTAGTACAGATGATAACGAAGAAACGTTCGAACAAACCTTTAATGGTTTACCGATTATGAACAATGATAAAGCGATGTTGAAGTTTAAAATTAATGATGACGAAGAAGCGAGCAGTTATCGCCAAACAGCGCTCCATGAGCTCAGTACTTCAAAAGGTGAAAATAACGAAGCACAACATGTCATCAGTGCGCGTAATGCGATTGAAGCTTTATACTTCAACCGTTATTTAAAACGTAATGACGCAGTCACTAATATTCGTTTAGGATATTACTCAGTAGTGAGAGAAACCAATGTTCAAGTTCTCCAAGCAAGTTGGGAGATTAAAGTTAATCACGCTGGCAGTACCAAAACGAAAACGTACTATGTTGAAGCGACTTCAAAAAATCCGAAGATTATAGTGAGATAACTAACAATATAAAATAAGCAAAGAGGAGTATCATGAGATCAATCTGATGGTACTCCTCTTATACATAGGATGTTCAATGTGTGAAACAATTTCAGATGATATGGTGGGCAGCTGTATCAATTAGGTGTACAATAGATAAGTAAAAATTAAAAAAGATGAGGGACGGCACTGTTCGGCCACTCAAACGGCAGTATGACCAAGCCGTATCTTTAACAAACAGCTCATAATTTGAGATAATAATTAAAATGTATTCGGATGTCCAAAATAAATAGAAACAGTTAGAAACTTAGAAAGGGTGAATCGCTTGATACGTATGAGCGTACTTGCGAGTGGTAGTACAGGCAATGCCACTTATGTAGAAAGTGATAAAGGAAGCCTGCTCGTTGATGCTGGATTAACTGGCAAGAAGATGGAAGAACTCTTCAGTAAGATTGATAAAAATATTCAAGATTTAAATGGGATTTTAGTCACGCATGAACACATTGACCATATTAAAGGATTAGGTGTGCTTGCGCGTAAATATAAATTACCGATTTATGCCAACGAAAAAACTTGGCAAGCGATAGAAAAGAAAGACAGCAAGATTCCAATGGATCAAAAATTCATTTTCAATCCATATGAAACACACTCATTAGCTGGATTTGATATTGAATCATTCAATGTGTCACATGATGCGATTGATCCGCAATTCTATATTTTCCATAATAACTATAAGAAATTTACGATGATTACAGACACAGGCTATGTTTCAGACCGTATGAAAGGTATGATCAGAGGCAGTGATGCCTTCATGTTTGAAAGTAACCATGATGTAGATATGTTGCGCATGTGTCGTTACCCTTGGAAAACTAAACAACGTATCTTAGGTGATATGGGGCACGTCTCAAATGAAGATGCGGCAATGGCAATGTGTGATGTCATTACAGGCAACACGAAACGTATTTATCTTTCTCACTTATCACAAGATAACAATATGAAAGACTTAGCGCGTATGAGTGTAGGACAAGTCTTAAATCATCATGATATTGATACAAATAAAGAAGTTCTACTATGCGATACAGATAAAGCAGAACCTACACCGATTTATACAATATAAATAAGTTTGAGACAGCCAATGAAGCGAACCACTTCATTGGCTGTTTTTTTACGAAGAAAAGTAAAAAAACACGCAAAAGTCATCACAAAAAACGGAAAAAGTGTAGATAAAACTTAGGGAGAAAATGTATAATTTCTAAGGTAGTGTGCACGTAGGGTAGTTATTCACAATTTTGTGTAAAGAAAGCGTAAAACTGTGAATAACTATGTAAGACTGACCTCAAAGTTATGCACAAAATGAGGATAAGTTACCCACATTTGTGCACAATCCACAGAGAAATACCCACATTATTAACAGAGTTATCCACATATCTACAAGTTAACCACAGAAATGTGGGTAAAATACACAAGAATAGCAGTGAATTTATATACATAAGCCACTTATTAAGACAGTAAGCTGTGAATAGGTGGATAACCTGTGGATAACTCGAATAACTATTCAGATATAAGGAGAATGTGATGAAGATAACTGTACTTGCTGTAGGCAAATTAAAAGAAAAATACTGGAAACAAGCCATTGCAGAATACCAAAAACGTTTAGGTGCTTATACAAAGATAGATATCATCGAAGTTCCTGATGAAAAAGCACCAGAAAATATGAGCGATAAAGAAATAGAACAAGTGAAACAAAAAGAAGGACAACGTCTGTTAGCGAAAGTAAAACCACAATCCACAGTCATTACATTAGAGATTAAAGGTAACATGTTAACATCAGAGGGATTAGCCAAAAATCTTCAACAACGTATGGTTCAGGGTCAAAGCGACTTTACTTTCATTATCGGAGGATCAAACGGCCTGCATCAAGACGTCTTAGATAGAAGCAACTACGCCTTATCCTTCAGCAAAATGACTTTCCCTCACCAAATGATGCGTGTCATCTTACTTGAACAAGTATATAGAGCATTCAAGATCATGCGCGGGGAAGCTTATCATAAGTGATGAAAACAAGCTTATTATTAAAAGTTAACTTTTAATAATAATTATTGGTTTTATTTAGAAGTCATCTCAAAACTAAGTGTTTCCTTTGTTACGTAACAATACACCTTCAATACCTTTTCTTAATTTTTTACTTAAATATATATTTTAGAGTAAGTGTTAACGAATAAGAACTAACGTTCTTGTAAACAAGAATTTGAGACTCAATAAAGTAAGGAGAATATTATTGTTGGAAAAAGAGATTTTGAATTTAATACAAAGTAATAGAGAAGGAGAGTATTGGGATTTTAAAGCATCATATACGAGTAACACAGTTAATCTTTTACATGATATTATATGTTTATCTAATAATTTAGAAAATCGAGAAGCATATTTGATTATTGGTATTGCAGATAATGGATATGTAAAGGGAGTAAAAGATGATCCTAATAGACGAAACCAAGAACAACTCATATCGTTTATTAGAGGAAAAGAATTTGCAGGAGAGCGATATCCTCATATCAAGCTTTTAACTATTACCTATTGCGATAAAGAAATTGATGTAATTATAATTAATCCAAAAGGTTATGCCCCGTATTATTTAAGTAAATCTTATGAGGATAACAACGGGAAAAAAAGAATTATAAATGCTGGGAGTATTTATACACGCACAGGAGATAAGAATACAGATATTGATAAAACAGCTAACCCTTTAGATACTGAATTATTATGGAAAATTCATTTTGGTTTGTATCCGTCACCAATAGAAAAATTGAAAAAATATCTTTTATTACCTGATGAATGGATAGATAATAATGAAGGTTATTTTTATAATAACTCACCAGAGTATATAGTCTGCTCTAACAGTGTTATTGAAGAAGAACAAAACTATGAAAAATTAATTCCTCCATTTTATGCATATTTGCAAACAAGCAACAATTCAGTTTATACATATTATGAGTGCAGATATAATAGTACTGTTCTTTTTGGTTCACAGTGTATAGCATTAGATTCAGGTCAATATCTAACACCTGTACCAGAATTTGGTGCAATCAGTTCAAATTGTACTCCATATGATACTCTTGATTACCGATATTTTATTAAAGGGAGCATTTTGTACAATCTTCATTTTTTTATGTATGATAGAGAAGTAATGGAACAAACCAGTGCCAGAGATAAGTTTTTAGAATGTATTTTAATTTTCGAAACTGAAAAAGAACGGGAATGGTTTGAAGACTATGTAAAAGATAACTTTTATTGGATTAAACAAAGTATTAAAAACAATACTAAAAAAGTTCATTCTATTTATCATTTAGATGATATGGAGAAGGATGATATCATTACCAAAATTAAAACAATGATAATTTTGAAAAATGAACTTGAAAAATATAGAAAACTTTAATTGAAATCCTATTTAATGATGGTAAATATATCATAATTTAGGAGGTAGTTATATATGCCCAAGTTTAAGTTTTGCATTCAATCAAAGCAGGTATTAAAGAAAGTGGTCCAGTTATCATCGCAGCTGCACTTATTATGTTCAGTGTATTTATGGCATTCGTAATGCAAGAAGATGTCATGATTAAAACAATGGGTATTGCGTTAGCGTTTGGTGTATTGTTTGATGAATTTGTTGTTAGATTAAAGATTATTCCAGCACTTACAGTACTCTTTGGTAAAGCATCATGGTACTTACCAAAATGGTTGAAACGTATCCTTCCAAAAGTAGATATAGAAGAACATGCCTTAGAATCAATGATGCCACGTCAAGACTACGTGGTAGATCAAAAAGGACATGAGACAAAGCAGTGACGTTATAAATAAAATAATGACTCAATTACTATTTCATAATAATGAATAGAAACCTCATAAATTCGGTTGACGAGATAACCTAACGGTTATTTCTCAATCGAATTTTTTAATTATATCCGATATCGCTGACTTATTTTAACTACTAAAAATAGTCAATTAAAACTTTAAAAATATATTGCTATACCTAGTTAAAAAGGATATGCTTATGAGGAATAAGGGTGTGCCCATTTCATAGATAGAAATAAGGGGATGAGGTCTTATGAATCAAGGATTCTCAATGGGTAAATATGTATACAGTTTTTTATTAATTCTAATGTTGATAGGTTGCGTATTAGTGCTTCAAAATAATAGCGCATATGCATCAGAAACGAACCAAGAGGTCGAGAGACAAGTTGATCAGAGATCAGCTGTTACAACTGATAAAGAAGCGGCTATAGGAAGCGAAGAACAGGTTACAAACCACTCACAGAATGAGCCACAACTTTCTACACAAAATAGCGTTGAAGCTACACATTCTCCAGTAATGTCAAAGCAACAGACAGAGTTAAAACAACCTCAAGTTGTATCAACTGAAGCGGTACAAACACCTCCGATTGTACCTAATAAACCACTTCAAAAAACATCTAATGTGATCACAAAACAGAATACTAAAGTATTGCCACCAGTTAAAAGTATTAAAAAAGCAGCTCCAGTTAAAACGCAACCAGTTAAACCAATAAAAGCAGTATCTTCAAACGTTAAACAACCAAAGGCTAAAACAACTTTTACGAGTCCGAAAGGGATTAAACCACAACATTTATCAAGCTCAGCTAAAAAAACTAAACCAGCTGTTAAAAAAGTTGCTAAAAAAGCACCTGTAACTAAGAAATCTAAAGTGGTGTTAAAATCTAAAGTAGTGAAAGCGAAGTCAAAAGCAAAAATAAAAACAAAAACAAAAACAGTAAGTAAGAAGAAGACACCGGTTGTTTCTAAGAAGAAAGCATCAGCAGTGCCAAAGAAAAAAGTTCAATTGTTATCTACAACAGTAAAGAAAGCACCTGTTAAAAAGAAAACAGTAGTAGTCACAACGAAACCTAAAGCAGCTCCAAAGCCAGTACCGAAGGTTGCGCCTAAGCCGAAAGCTCCGGTAAGCAATTATTATAACCAAGCACCAAAACTTTGGCCAAAAGGGATACCTGGTAGTGAGAATGTTCGAGACTTCGGGCAGACTACCTATGCCTCAGGTATTAATGATGCATTAAAAATTATGAAAGCCTCTGGTAATAAAGGGGTAACGATTAATCATACAACAGCTAAAGCAGCTAATATTGCGACGATATTTAACTACAATCCAACGACTAAGAAATTGACTTATGGCACAGGTGCCGCAATTGGAAAACACACAATTCTAACTGCGAATCATGTGGTCAACGATTCACAAGCACGTAAACCGATGACACCTTCAAAAGTACAAAACTTGAGAATAGATTTATTGCGAGAAGGTTCGAAAGTAGCGCGTACTGTTACCGTTACAGGTGTTAAGATGCTTCAATATGGAGACGTTGCTTTGTTGTATACGAAAGAAGATTTATCTCAATATATGACCGTACGTAAAATCGCACCAGAAGCCTCAATTACGAAAATCAAAGCGAATACACCTATCCATATGTATCATTATGGTTTACCAGCTGGAAAATTTAAAAATGATCCAATGGGTACGATGTATCATTCAACTGGTAAATACTCTATGATGGCACGTAATGTGAATCCTATTGGTTATTATCAGATGATGGCTGAACCTGGTTCTTCAGGTGGGGCAGTATTAAATAGTAAAAATGAAGTATTAGGTGTACATGCTTTCAGAATTGCTTCTGGAGAATATCAAAAGTATAACCTGAATACGATGGCAGAATTAAGAGGTAAACTACGTCAGGAAGTTATCAAGAACATTAAATAAAGAGTTTTGTCATAAACGACTATTCACTTATTAGACAATATTAGCGATTGTTTTAATAATGAATAGTCGTTTTTTTATTTTTAATGATGCCAGTTATGTAGTTTTTACTATAAACAAAGAATTTATGAAAAATACGGGGTCTATTAAGTGTTTCGTGTAACTGTGAGGGTAAAATATATAATAGGATTATTTTTAAGGGGATTAAATGGAACTATTATTTATACATCATTGATATACAAATAAATACCCTTAGGGGCATTTGACTTATATCGATGTATCTTTTAATATACCCCTAGAGGTATTTTTGAGAAGATAATCTAGAACAGTCATCAATCATAAAATAAAGGAACGTGGTAAAGATGGCTCAACATTATAAAGTGGTCATTATAGGTGGTGGTACAGCTGGTATCACAGTGGCAGCGCGACTTTTAAGACAGAGAAAAGATTTAAAAGGACAAATCGCAATTGTTGATCCTGCGTCAGATCATTATTATCAACCTTTATGGACGTTAGTAGGCGCAGGGGCATCAAAATTAGAATCCACACGTAAAAGTATGAAACAAGTACTTCCTAAGGGTGTTGATTGGATTAAACAAGCTGTTCAGCAATTTAATCCAAAAGAGAATCGCATCCAACTAGATAATGAGAAACGAGTCAGTTATGACTATTTAGTGGTATGTCCAGGCTTACAAGTGAATTGGTCTGATGTGAAAGGACTTAAAGAAAATATCGGCAAAAATGGTGTGTGCTCTAACTATGCACCACAATATGCGAAAGAAACATGGAATCAATTGTCTAATTTTAAAGGCGGAAATGCGATATTCACCCATCCGAATACAGCGGTTAAATGTGGTGGGGCACCTATGAAAATTATGTTTTTAGCTGAGGATTACTTCAGAAAACATAATATGCGCAATCAAGCGAATGTTATCTTTGAGACCGCAAAACCTGCGATGTTCGAAGTGGATAAATATAAAAAGCCTTTAGAACGTATTGTTGAAGAAAGAGGCATTAATGTAGATTATCAACACCACTTAATCGCAATTGATGGCGAACAAAGAAAAGCAACTTTTGAAAACTTACAAACAGGTGAGACTAAAACATTAGATTATGAGATGTTACATGTCACACCGCCCATGGGACCTTTAGATGTCGTTAAAAACAGTGCACTAGCAGATGATGAAGGCTGGGTAGATATTGACCCTACGACAATGCAGCACAAGACGTACAACAATGTCTTCTCGTTAGGTGACGCTTCTAACTCACCAACATCTAAAACAGGTGCCGCAATTAGAAAACAAGCACCAGTTGTTGTGAATAACTTACTACAAGTGATGAATCAAGAAATGCTGACACATCATTATGATGGTTATACATCATGTCCAATCGTGACAAGTTATAATACGATGATGTTAGCTGAGTTTGATTATAATAAAAAACCAAGAGAAACGATGCCATTTAACCAAGCCAAAGAACGTAGAAGTATGTATATCTTGAAGAAAGATATACTACCAAGAATGTACTGGTATGGTATGTTAAAAGGCTTAATGTAAGCAGTTGTGAAAAGTTCATGTCGAACCTTTTATATTAAACCAGAAAAAGAGGGTGGGACGTCTTGTCTCACCCTCTTAACTTTATACAAAGTTACGTTTATACTTTTTGTGCCATTCTTTTTCAAAGCAGTGTTCATCGTTGTTATAAGCAATGACTTTATTGTAGAGATAGAAGTATGTTTCATCACACCACATCTCACTGATTGTTTCAACTCTTGTATCGATATCATCATCTTTAACAATGACATCCCATGTACATTTAACATAAGCAGATAATGGATCATCTTCTACAATCACAAAGTCATTATAGTTTTCTGTACCATACGTAATGTTTAAATGTGGTAGGTTTCTTAAGCCCTCATCTGAGTAATCGGCTAACACCCACTTGTCTTCTGTTAATGCTTTAATAATATTTCTTGTTCTGCTGCCTTCTCTGATAACTTCTTTTTCTAGTGGTTCGGCTGTTTCTGAATGTGGATAATTTAAAGTAACTGCTTTGAAGTCATTCACATAAGGCACTTCGATTTTTGAGTTTGTTAAATCAACATCTAAGTTTGCAATTTCTGCAGAAGGCCAAACTTGAGGCCAATATGTTGGTGCCATTGAAACTTCTAGTTGATGTCCTTTCGGTAAATGATAACCGATTACATCTAATGGGAACTCAACATCTACATATTCATCAATAGGTAAGGCTTCAGGGAACTCATGACTCTTATGATGATTGATGTTGAACTGTCCTCTTGTAATTAAAGTCTTCTTACCGTTAGGATGTACATCTGACAATCTGACATGAATATTGGCTTGTGGTTTATCTGATTTCACACGTAATTTTGCGATAGGCATGCCAATGATATTGATATCGTTATCGAGATGATTAAGTAGTACTGTTGTAGCCAAAGCATTATCAATTGTTTGATCATCCGGTAGATCGCCTTCTTGACCAAATGGACAAAAGACGCCTGAATAAAGGCCGTGATGTTGGCGGTTTAATAATCTGACTGAGCCTTCTAAATCATGTAAGATATCTTGATGATTCACTTGTTCTTGTAGTAAATCTAACCATTTACCATCACGGTATGAATAAGAGGTTTGAGGTTCTACTGAATCTTGAAGATATACTAAGAATTCATCTTGATGTGTTGTATCTTTAGTTGAGCCCATCCATTTATCTAACCATTCTAATACTTCTTGAAGATAACCTATTTGAGGGCCAGGTATCGCAAGATCAGGGAACTCGTGTGCCCAAGGACCGACAATGGCCTTTTTAGGTACATTTAAGTTATTCATTAAACGAAAGACAGCGTTTGGATATGCATCTGCCCAACCGCTCATTGTAAGAACTGGAATTTGAATATCAGAGTAATTCTCATTGACTGAACCATGTTTCCAGTAACTGTCTCTTGTTTGATGTTCTACCCATTTTTCTACAAATGGCGGTGTATTTTCTAATCTATCTAGCCACATATCATACCATCTATCACCGACAAATTTAGGGAATGGAGGACGAGCATTATACGCAAACATCGTAGACGCCCACCACAACATGTCTGAAGCCATCATTGTGCCGCCGCGATAATGAACATCATCTGCGTACCTGTCATCTGTCGAACATAATGTGATGATAGTCTTTAAGGCTTCGGGTTGTCTTGCGGCAATCTGCAAACCATTGAAACCGCCCCATGATTTACCAATCATCGCGACAGAACCATTAGACCAAGGTTGTTTCGCAATCCATTCAATGACTTCTACACCATCATCTTGTTCGATTTTTGGATACTCATCCTCAATGATACCTTCTGAATCTCCAGTCCCTCTAATATCTACTCTGATTGCAGTATAACCATGTCCTGCGAAGTATTTATGCCTAATTTCATCTCTTAAAGCAGTGAAATCATCTTTTCTGTATGGTAAATATTCTAATACCGTTCCTTTATTCACACCTTCCATAACAGGTGACCAAATTTTAGCTGAAAGTTTTGTGCCATCTGACATGGTAATCCATGTATGATGTGTGATTTCGACCTTATAAGGCATATCTTTCAAAATGTTAATCTTATTATAATCTACATCAAAAACGCCCATTTATTATGAATCCTCCTTATTTTAGCCATTTAAAACAATCTCTTTATCACTTTTGAATCATATCTATTCTCAGTCATAGAGTTTATAACGTCAAACTTATGCATTAGTTGTAATAAAGGAAGGTAAAATAAAAAAGGATTGAGCAATCACACTCAATCCTCGTTTATTAAGGTAAAGTCACATGTATTTCATCGAACTTATCATTCATCATGCCATCCCAAAATTCTACTGTACCATTTTGATTAACTATGAAAGTATAAGAGCCATGTCCTGATTTATTATTCGCAGGAATTTTCCACATTCCGCCATCTTGCATAATTAGTTCTGGTTGTTGAAACTTAATTTTTGAAGCGTCTCCGCCTTCACTTTGATTAATGGCAGCGATTAGATAATCGAAGACATTATCTCTGTTCACTTGTAAATCAGAGAATTCTTCTTTATTAGCAGTACCACTACCTGAACCGCCACTAATTTTAACAGTTTCACTTCCGTCAGTAGCTTGTACTTCTTGTTGATTACTTGTTGTTTCACCTGACTGACCTATGTTCTCAGTATTATTAGACTCAGTTTCTGATTCAGCATTTACGCTATCCTCATTTTCTTCGTCTTCTTTTAATTGTGCTTCTAATTTCTTTTTCTCTAATTCGACTTCTTGATATTTATTGTATCCAAAGAAACCCACAGCACCTATGATTCCAAGTACTAATACGACGGATAAAATTACTAAAATCTTATTCATTTGTTAGAGTTCTCCTTAATGACTTTATTGTCCTTCAGCTTCCATAGCTTCTAATCTTCTTTGTCGTTGGTTAAGTTCATCATTTGTCAGTGTGCTTGGATCACGTTCCATTAATTTTGAATTATCACCAGAAAGTTGTGCACCTGGCTCAGGAATTTCTCCTCTGGCAGCTTTTTCATACATTTCTTTTTGTTTTGCATACTCAGCATCTGCGTCGTAAGAGCTGTCTGATGTGTTTTTAGAAGATGCTTGGCTATCATTGTTTTGATCTTGCGCAGGTTGAGTTTCTTTTACAGGTGCTTGAGGTGCTTGGGAAGCGGTAGTATCGTTTTGTGTTTGGTCATATGCTTCTCGTGTATTACTTTCTTCACTATTCACTGCTTCAGTGTTATTTTCGTCGTCTTCTTGTTCTTTTTTCTTTTGTTTCTCTTTTGCTTTTTTCTCTTTTTCTTCAGCTATTTTAGTTTCTTCTTTTTTCAGTTCCAAATCTTTATAACTGCCATACGCAAAGACAATCGCAATGCCTAATGCAGCTACAAGTGCTATAATTCCTAAACTAACAAAAATCTTTTTCAATACACTATCTCCCATCTTTAACGTTGTTATTAATAGAATAATCTATTTAACAAACCTTTCATAGAACTTTTTTAATAAATAGAGAACCTTTTAGTTTTATGTAATAAAGTTAGAGTTGCTAAATTGAAATAACTAATAAAGTAGATGTTTCTCTTTATTAAGATGTATGGAAATAAGTGGATAAATCCGCTTAAATAACTTAGGAAAAGCGATACTTAAATTGAAAGTATTGATGATATAATAAATGAATAAATTAGAAGTTGTGCTTATAAATGGCATAGCTAACTAAAGGAAGCTTTAAATATAGATAAAGAAAACATCAAGGAGCAGCTGAATGAATAATGATGAACAAGCATTAATGGAATTTCTGAAAGACATTGATTCTTTAAAAGAAATTGAAAAGTATTCCAACCAGTTTAATTTGTTTGAAATACTTGGTGTTGTGAACACCGAAATACGTCACAGTAATATGTTGGCTTGGTTATTGAATCCAAATGAGATTCATGGGCTTGATGATGCCTTTATTAAAAGTTTAATTCGAGCTTATATTGAATGCTCAGAATCCAAAAAAGATCAACAAACAATCTTTAAGTTATTATTAAATGACTTTGACGATGCGAAAGTGTTACGAGAGTGGAATAACATTGATTTATTAGTCGTGTCAGAACAAAATCAAACGCTTATTGTGATTGAAAACAAGATACGGAGTAAAGAATCTAAGCATCAATTGAAGAAGTATCAAGATAAGGTGGAACAATCCTATAGCGGTTATGAGAAATTATTTATATTCTTAACACCGCATGGTGAAGAAGCTAGTAATGTTGAGGTATGGTCCAATATCTCTTATAACCAAATCATTGAATGTATCGATGAAACTATGGTGAATAAAAAAGCAATGATGCATCCACAAGCAGTAGATTTTATTGAACAGTATATTGATATTTTAAGGAGGCATATCGTGGGAGACGAAGCATTAGAAAAAATTTGTGGTGAGATTTATGCCAAACATAAGAGAGCATTGGATTTAATCTATGAATATAAACCAGATACATTAAGTGAAATCTCTAAAATGTTGCAGACATATATACCTGAACATGAAAACTTAATCTTAGATCAAAGTAGCAAAGGTTATATCAGATTTACAACTAAAAATTTAGAACGTATTATGCCTAAAAATAATACTGAAATCCCTTGGACTGATAGTGGTAGAATCCTTCTGTTTGAGATTAAGAATAATAGTCATTTCACAGGGGTTACTTTATTGATTGGTCCAGGAGAAAATGAAGTAAGGACAGATATGCTTAATATTGCACTTCAACATAGTAAGGTATTTAAAGTCTTCAGAAAAAAATTAACACGTAAACATCACACAATTTACTCTAAGAATTTTTATACACATTCTAATGAAGGCGTAATGAGTCATGAAGAAGTGCTAGAAAAAGTTAAACAAGCGTTCGATAAGTTTCTTAAGAGCGATTTAAATAAATTAGAAGAGAAGTTAATAGAAGGCTATATGAATAATGAGAAAGCCACAGTCGATAATGTTTGAAAACCATCATAATATTATCTTCTTATATTATGTTAAAGTTAAATTAGGATAATTATTAAGGGAAACAAGAAAGGTGTTCTCTGTATATGGAAGACATTTCACTAATAATCTTTATAGGTATTACCGTATTCTTCGCAACGTTGATTAGCTCTACAATAACTAATCAATGTTTTGGCTCAAAATCATGGCCTGTAAAGATAGTGTTGAACTTTGTGATATTCTTAGTTATTTATCTTGTAGCATTTGGTATTTATTATTTTTTGAGATATTGATATTTTGAAAGAAAAAACTCTGCAGTACACTGGTTAAGTCAGTGATGCTGCAGAGTTTTATTATGTGTATAGCTTTAAAGTTTATGACTATACAATCTTATTTCTCTTTCCATTTGTCTACTTTATCTCGATTGTTTTCAATCCATTCGCTTGTTGCTTTTTCTGGATCTTTACCATCTTCAATTTCTAACATAATAGATTCCATATCTTTTACATCCCATTTGAAATTGTCTAGGATTTTATAGGCTTCTGGCATATCTTTTTTTAATCCTTTACGTGTCATCGTATGGATGCTTTCAGCTCTACCCATAGTTCCTTTTGGATCATCTAGATATTTTAAGTCGTAACGTTGGAAAATCCAGTATGGACTCCAACCTGTAATCACGATTTCATCTTTATTTTGAACAGCTCGTTTTAATTGTGCGTTCATTGCACCTGTAGAAGAGATGACTTGTTCCCAACCTTTTAAGTTAGGGTATGATTTGATTGTTTTGTCTGTGGCCTTAACAATCCCGGCACCTGGTTCTATACCTGTTATTTTTTTCTTAGCTTGATTGTCTAAATCTTCTATAGAGTCTACATCCATGTATGAAGGAACGACAAGTCCAAGCTTAGCTTTACCGTCAATATGTGGCCCTAAGTCATCTAAATCGTCTTTGAATTCTTTATATTGTGCTTCATGTGTGACAGGAAGCCATGGTCCAGTCATAGCATCCGCTTCTCCTTTAGCTACAGCTTCCCAAACCACAGGGATATCTAAAGATGTTGTATTAACTGTGTAACCTTCTTCTTCTAGCACTTGTTTCATCACGTTTGTTGAAACAATTTGATCATCTTGTTGCGCATAAGCTAACGTGATTGTACCTTTGTTTGAAGATTTAGTTGGTGAGAAGAAAATAGAAAGCAAAATAACAATTAAAGCAATAAGTGCAATAATGCCTGTGATAATCCATTTTTTCTTGTTACTCATTCTAGTGTTTTTAGGACGATTTAAAGCTTGAGTGAAGCGGTCGATAATAATAGCAAGGACTACAATTCCAATACCGAACACAAAACCGTTACCGACTTCTGAACGTTGTACAGCAGCTAAAACACCTTGCCCAAGTCCAGGTGTCCCAATCATAGAAGCAATAACTACCATAGAAAGTGTTAACATAATCGTTTGGTTAATACCTGCGAATATGTTTTCTTTTGCCATAGGTAAATCAAGTTTAAATAATCTTTGCCAAGCAGTAGAACCGAATGAATTAGATGTTTCCACTAACTCTGTAGAGATAGAACGAATCCCTAAGTTCGTCATTCTGACCGTTGGTGGCAATGCGAAGATAACAGATGCGAAAACCCCTGGTACCATACCGATACCAAAGAATGCGACAGCAGGGATGAGGTATACAAACCCAGGCATTGTCTGCATAAGGTCTAATATAGGTTTGATAATTTTTTCTACTGTATCACTTTTAGACATCAGGATACCTAAAGGTACTCCGATAATAACAGCGACTAAACTGGAAATAATGACCAAAGTGATTGTGTTCATTAAATCGGTCCACATATCTTGGTTATAAATAAACAGTAAGCCGACTAAAGTGAATGCGGCAAAGCCCCACTTACGTTTGAATACAAAGAAAGCTGCGATGACTAAGATAGCCATCATAACAAAAGGAGGAATAGCTGTTAGAATCATAGTCATGAAGTTCATCACTGCTTCTCCAGCAATCCTTAATACTGTAAATAAACCTGACAGATGATCAGTCAGCCAATCTACGATAGCGTCAATCCATTCTGCAAAAGGTAATTGTTTCATTGAAAAGTTAAGCATCTGCATTCACCTCTTCTTTCTCAGAATCAGAAGAAGTATCTGTTCCCACAGTGATATTTTTAGTGCTCATTGCCCCAATAACACTACCTCTGACCACGACACCAATCACACGTTCATTCTCTTTACTTACTACTGCAAGCGGTGCAGGGGAGTTATAAATAATATTGAAAATATCGCTAACGAACATGTCTTTATTAATTTTTTGAACGTTATCATTCGTAACATCCTTTAAAGATAGACCTTTCTCTCTGGCTTCTAATGCACTTTCAGCAGAGATACTACCTTTTAGTTTACGGTTACGATCAATGGCTAGCAGCATGCTGACTTCTTCTTGACGCATACGTTGCAAGGCTACGTTAGGGCCTTCTGTTTCGACATTAATCGTAAGTGGTGGTTCCATAATATTTTCTGCAGTCAGTACTTTAGAACGGTCAACATCTTCCGTAAATTCTTTAACGAAATCATTAGCAGGATTCGTTAAAATTTCTTCGCCCGTACCAATTTGCATAATTTTTCCATCGCGCATTAAAGCAATACGGTCACCAATGCGTAAAGCTTCATTCAAATCATGGGTAATAAAGATAATAATTTTCTTTACTTTTCGTTGTAGTTCGAGTAAATCATTTTGCATATCTCGACGGATAAGAGGATCAAGTGCTGAGAAGGCTTCATCCATTAATAAAATTTCAGAATCATTTGCGAGTGCGCGTGCTAGACCTACACGTTGCTGCATTCCGCCAGAAAGTTGATTAGGATATTGATCTTTAAATGAAAGTAATCCAGTATCTTCTAGAGCTTTTTCAGCTTGTTTACGGCGTGCTTCTTTTTCTACACCACGTATTTCTAATCCATATTCTGCATTTTCTAATACAGTACGTTTTGGGAATAAACCAAAATTTTGGAAAACCATATTAACTTTAGTTCGACGTACTTCGCGCAACTCATTTTTAGACATCTTTGATACATCATCTTCATTTATGTACACGCTTCCTGAAGTAGGTTCAATCAAACGATTAATCAAGCGGACTAATGTAGACTTACCACTACCGGAGAGTCCCATAATCACAAATATTTCTCCGTCCTCTACATCAAAGCTTGCATCGTATACACCAACGGTCGCTCCTGTTTTTTCCAAAATTTCTTGCTTGGAATCTCCGTTTTTAACCATTTTAAGTGCCTTTTGGCTATTTCTGCCAAAGACTTTGGTCAAGTTCCTTACACGAACTCTGCTCAAAGTTAATCTCCTCCATTTTAAAAATCATTTTCTTATTTAATGTTATCATATTAATTAGATGAAACAACTTTCTTAGTGGTACAAATAAATAAAAATAAACAATAATATACTTGCATTTTTTTGCTTATATAGTAAGAAAGCACTGTATAAGGCTGATTAAATCAGTTATACAGTGCTTTTAAAGCTTATTTTCTTAATTCATTATTTTATCTTCCTACAGTCCAACCGCCATCTACATTAAGTTCAGCGCCTTGGACATAAGCTGCTTCATCAGAAGCAAGGAAGACTGCAGCTGATGCGAGGTCTTCTGGTTTACCTGCACGTTGAGCTGGAATCTCTTTCGTACGTTGTTCATCAACACCCTCTGTCATAGGAGTTTCGATAAATCCTGGTGATAAGAGATTTGCGCGGATACCTTTGTGACCGAAGTCATAGGCTAGTTGTTTAGTGAAACCGGCAATTGCGTGTTTTGTAGTGACATACGTACTGCCGCCGACACCTGCCATAGATGAACCTTGTGAACCTACATTGATGATGACACCGCTATTATTGTCTAAGAATGTAGGTAATACAGCGTGTGTGAAGAGGTAAGCACCTTTCACGTTTACACCCATTAACAAATCAAATGTGTCTTCGTCTGTTTCTAAAGCATCTTTATAACCATCATGAACACCAGCACCATTGTATAAGATATCAATTGTGCCGAAGTGATCTTTGATTGTTTTAACCGCTTCTTCCACCGAATCTTTAGACGTTACGTCTACGCCTAACGCTAGACCTGTGCCGCCATTGTCTTCAATCGCTTTGAGCACTTTTTCGCCTTTCTCTTTATGACGATTCACAATCACAACTTTAGCGCCTTCAGCTGCGAATCGTTTTGCGACCGCTTCTCCAATACCTGAAGACCCCCCAGTAATAATTGCGACTTTATTATCTAATTTACCCAAAGTAAATCACCTTTCTTTAAAATATACAGTATATCTATCTTAAGATATGACCGACTTAATATCATCAAAACAGCTTAGCTGATATATTCTATGTGTCACGATTCAGATATCTTAATTTCATAATTTAATCTTCTTTAGGAATAAAGACTTCAGCTTCACTATCTTCAGGATAATAGTAACCGTTTGGGATGGTTTGAAGCTCGATTAAGCTGCCCCATGGTGCTTTAATATAAATAGTTTCGTTTCCGACAGAATCTTCATAGCGTGTATTCTCATGCGGTTCAGAAACAGGTTCGCCACCTGCTTCTACCATACGCTCGAGTGCTTCTTCAAAATCGTCGACATAAAAAGAAAGATGCGTAAACCCAATATCTTGAAGCGCAGCGGGTGCTTGTTGATGCGCATGGACAAACTCAAACATTTCAATATTCGGGCCATTACCGAAAACCATCATACGCTTTTTAATGATTTTAGCGCCTGACTCAAGGTCTAAGAAACGTTCTACATCATTACCGCCACGAGGTTGATCCATTTCTGTTTGACTATCGTAAGCCACCTTACCGTCTAAAGCTTCTTTGAAAAACCGTGTTGCCGCTTCAATATCCGGCACAGTTAACCCGATATGATTAATCCCTCTTGTAATCGCCATTTAATCACTTCTTTCTTAATCTATCTCTCTATTTGTAGTATTACCTGACTTGTGTCTATTATGCTTAAAGTATTCAATAAATATATAAATGACAGTAAAAGTATGTTTGCAAAATTATTAGTTGACGTTCATCATCCATATTAACATAATCATAAATATTTATAGTGATTAATGATTTATAAAGCTTTTCAAATCATAAAACGCAGGTCATTTTAAATAACCTGCGTGTAAATTAACGTTCAAATTTTAAAATACTGATTGCCAGTCCGATTAAGATGACACCGACGATATAGTCAAATACCATTTTGAAAGTAGGTTGATTGAAGAGTTTCTTGATATGTGTGAATAAGAAACTGCATATGAAAAACCAAATAAAGACCAGTGCGATAAAGAGTGCCGATAGGGCGATAATTTTTAATGAACCTTCGCTTTTAGTCACAAACTGCGGCAAGATAGATATGTAAAAGAGAATCGCTTTAGGGTTTAAAATCGTGCTCATAAATCCTTGTCTAAACGATTTAAACAAACTGATGTGTCTGATAGGGTAAGTTGATGATGTAGTAATATGGCTTGCCTTACGTGCGTTTAAGATAGTTTTCAAACCTAAGTAAGCAATATAAACGGCACCAAGAAACTTAATCGTGATGAACGCATAATATGAGCTCGTTAAGATAAAGATTAAACCAAGTGCAGCAATCGCAGAGTAGACGACATGTGCAGAAGAAATACCTAATGCAGCCATTACGCCATTTCTAGTACTGCCTTTCATTGTATTCGTAGCCACGATGAAGAAATCAGGGCCAGGAATAACGATAATCAGCAATGAAATTAAAATGAAACTGATCAATGAATCCATAATCGAGCACTCCCTTTAAAATTGTAATGCCTCTATCTTAGCATGACTTATCACGCTATGAGACCGGAAATTTAAAATCGTGTCAGAACATAAAAAAAGATGAATGACATTATGGGTAGTAATATCATTCATCTCAAGTTGGGTTAGGTTATGGTTTATTTTAAGATAGTAGTTTTGGTTGGTTTACTTAGTGTTCGTATGGAATAAAGTCTAATGGCATCGGTGTTGCGAAACCAAGCATGATAAAGTCTTCGTCTCCTGTATTCGTCATACCATGTGCTTCGCCAGGTAATGATACAATGATGTCGCCCGCTTTGATAGTTCTTTCCTGACCGCCGTTTGTATAGAATGTGCCTTCGCCTTGTGTCACAATCCATACATCATCTGCGTTTTGGTGGGTATGACATTGTAGAGATTGACCTGGTTTCATGCACCAAACGGCACCAGCTGAATGTTCAGATTGATAAAAGACTGTCTTTTGTGCTGCTTCCTCAGAGAAGCGTGGTAGATCTTTCATGTTAAAAAAGCGTTGGTGTGTGTCGACCATTGATTATCACTCCTATTTATTTACAATATAATCCGGTGTGTCACCTGTGAGCGCTTTGACAACGTTACCTGCGGCAATTTCAGCCATCATATCACGTGCTTCAAATGTCGCATTTCCGATATGTGGTGTAATGACCACGTTATCCATAGATTTTAGTTCTTCAGTAATTTCTGGTTCGAATTCGAAGACGTCTAATGCGGCACCTTCGATTAAACCATCTTGTAAAGCTTTAACTAATTCAGCTTCATATACGATTGGACCTCTAGATGCGTTAATCAAGTACGCTGTTGGTTTCATTTTTTTAATTTCGTTATAATCAATCATGTGACGCATGCTTTCGTTATAAGAACAGTTGATTGCGACGAAGTCAGCTTCTTTCAACAGTTCATCTTGTGATACATAGCGTGCACCAAGTTCTTGTTCTTTCTCTTCATGTCGAGATGGACCAGAATAAAGAATATCCATATCGAAACCTTTTGCGCGGCGAGCAACTGCTGAACCGATTTCACCTAGTCCGATGATACCGATAGTTTTGCCTGAGACTTCACGTCCGCGGAAGAAGAGTGGAGACCAGCCGTTGAAGCCTTTTGTGCGGCATAACTGATCGCCTTCAGGGATGCGGCGTGCTACCGCTAATAAAATACCCATTGTCAGGTCAGCTGTTGCGTTAGTTGAAGCAATCGGGGTATTAGTAACATCGATACCACGTGCTCTAGCTGCTTGAATATCAATGTTGTTGAACCCCGCACCATAGTTTGCGATAATTTTTAAGTTCGGTGCAGCTTCAATAACTTTTTCACTTACATTTGTAGATAATAAACTGATTAAGCCTTCGGCATCTTTAATACGTTCAATCAATTCATCTTCAGTGATTAATTTGTCCCCAGTGTACATATCTACTTCAAAATGTTCTTTAAGTTGATTTAATCCCGCCTCTGGAATCGCACCTGCTACTAATACTTTTGTCATATTCAATCGCTCCTTTTAATTACTTTGTGAAAACTTTCACAATCTTTATCTATAGCTTATCATGGAATCAGAATATTAGAAGTGCATAAAGTGCTAAACTCACACCTCTATTTTGTGCGAAATGAACAAAAGTGCTACATAATCAGATGAAACCACTAAAAGATGTATCAAAATCGTAAAAAAGTATAGCACTCACTATGTCATAGATTCGATATGATGAAAGGGAACATCAATCATTTTTAGTACAAACAAAGACATACTGATCATGAAATGACTAAAATGAGGAGCAGACAACATGAAAAAGACTTTGTATTTAATCAGACACGGACAAACGTTATTTAATAAGAAACATCAGATTCAAGGTGCTTCAGATTCACCGTTAACAGAACTAGGGAAACAACAAGCTGCACAAGCGAAGCTGTATTTCGATCAATTAAACCTGACAGATTATGAATTATTCTCTTCTACACAAGAACGTGCCTCTGACACGTTAGAAATTTTATTTCCAAATGAAACCTATACAAGATTAAAAGGGATTAAAGAATGGAATTATGGATTGTTTGAAGGAGAGCCGGAATTATTGAATCCGCCACATCAAAATGGCGTAGTTGATTTTGGTTCATTCTTTGCGGCTTATGGCGGAGAAACGATGGAAGAAGTTCAAACACGTACTGTGAAGACATTACATCGCGTATTAAAAGAGACGACGCATCGTAATGTAGTAGCAGCGAGTCATGGTGATATCTTATTCTTATTTGCGCATTATTGTTTGCCGATAGAAGCGGTAAAACAAATAAAGATAACGAATTGTTGTATTTTAAAATTTGAATATGAGGATGAAACTTTTACATTTATAGAAGCAATTCATCCTGCTTAATCCAAAGAAAAAAGGGTTGGACGACTCCATCAGAAGTGTCCAACCCTTTACTATTTTAGGTTTGCTATTCATCTATTTTAAAATTTTTATTCAGGTTTTAAGTCTAAAGTACCCATTTCTTCGCGTAATTCATAAATTTTATCTGGTGTTACGTCTTCGCCAAGTGGATCTACAACTTTCAATGTTGAGAATGTGCTCACAACTTGGCCACGAATCATTTTAAGGTATTCTTGTCTTAATTCATGTTGTTCTTGTTTTTCTGAAGTGCTCAATACCATTTCTTTTTCTTTATTAGCAAGTTCATTAATTCTATCTAAAATTTTCATATTATTATTGTTCCTCCTTGATTTCGTTTGGTGGGAAATGTGGAATCACATAATCTCCCAATTCTTTCATAATATCTTGGTACGTTCTTTCATGTGTGACTAATTTCAACATGATATGGTTTGTACCGATACGTTCATATGCTTTTAATACATTGATTAAAGTATTTCTGCCTAATCTATAGCCACCCTTAATGGGTTTGATTTTTTCATTTGGATCTTTTGATAAATCTAATGCGAGTGGATGCATGAATGGTTTGAATACATCATTATCATGCCAAGCTTGTAGTAAAGCTTTCTGCATTTGGAATTCTTGTGGATAAAACATCCAACCATCCATATTTTCTTTAATCCAGTCTAAATCTTGTTTCGCATTTCCCGTCGCAAAAATCGGGATATGGTGATGTTTTGGTAAAACTTGCAGACCAGAATCCTCATATAGCTCAAAGATTGAGTTTGAAATGTTTGGAGAGTGGTCTTGCCACAGTGCATTCAAAGAAGAAACAGCATCTCTGAAATGATTATGCAAATTCTTCTCCTCGACTTTGAAAGCTGGAAACTCGAAAGAACGGTCTCCAGTTGCCAGTCCCATTAAAAATCTCTCGTTTGACACCAAGTCAAGAGTAGCGGCTGCTTTAGCAACGTGAATTGGATGACGTAATGTCGCAACAATACTAGCTGTTCCGAGAGCAATTTTATTCGTTTTAGCACTGAGGTAAGTTAAAAATACAAACGGATCGTAGTTTGTCGTTACTGGACCTAAGTGTGGACTATATAATGGGTTATCTCGCACAAATAGGCTTGTAAATCCAAGTTCTTCAGCATACTGCGCTAATTCTGCTTGTTGATCAAACGACAATGCGATTTTTTCAGAGTTATCAAAAGGAATGCTTAAACCTAAGGTTAAATGACCCTTTTGAAACGTCCGCTTGAAACCATTGTGTTGTTCGATTGTTGTCACGTCTATCCCTCCTAACTTGATTAATCTGACAAACTTTAGTTCTTCTAACCAAGTTGTCTACAATTATTCTACAACGTATACACAACTAACACAAACCTTATGCTCACGCGGTTTATCGATTTAGTCAAAAAAGGTCAAAAACGTTGATTTGACGCGGTTTTAAAATAAAAAACAAAAATAAAGCGTGCAACTTTTAAGGGGTTTTTTAACAATTATGACGATGTGAACGAAATTAAATTTCTGAATATCAACATTGTTAAAACTGATCAGCAGTGAACATTTTAATTGTGAGCTATGATTAATCAATTCCAAATCAGTGAATAAATAGAGAGAGGTGAAGCGTAATGAAAAAAATTCTAATAGCAGTCACAAACACATCAAAATATCCAGATTTACCACGTCCAACAGGTGCTTGGCTTGGAGAAGTTGTACACTTTGCGGACGAGTTCTATAAAGCAGGTTATGAAATTGATTATGTAAGTCCTAAAGGTGGCTTTGTGCCCATTGATCCCGCAAGTTTACAAGAAGACTTTATGTCTGATGTAGATTGGAAGTATTATACAGATCATCAATTCATGACACAGTTAAATGAATCATTGAAACCAGAAGAAGTAAATCCAGATGATTATGAAGTGATTTATTACGCAGGCGGCCATGGTGTTGTATGGGACTTTGAAAAAGATAAAGGTCTCATTGAATTAGCTGAGAAAATTTATTCTAACGATGGCTATGTCACAGCTGTTTGTCATGGTCCAGCAGGTTTATTAAACATTAAAGATAATGGCCAAAACTTAATTAAAGGTAAGAAAGTCGCAGGCTTCTCTAACAGTGAAGAATCACAAATGGGTGTTACAGATAACTTACCTTATTTATTAGAAGATGCCTTAATTGATAAAGGCGCAAGCTATGAGAAAGGTGACGACTGGTCAAACTTTGTAGTCTCAGACGGTCGATTAATCACAGGTCAAAACCCTCAATCAGCCCAACAAGTTGCGTTAGATACGCTGAAAGCTTTAGGAAAATAAAAATGAATGAAGACTGTCCGTTATTAAGGACGTCTAAATTAAGATAAACAAAACCCTCTGAGTATGAAGTTTATGCTCAGAGGGTTGCTTAATACTATGAGATTAACCACTTTGGATTAATCTATTTTATTGAGTTCGTTGATGACATGTTTCATATCATCATGAATGACTAAATCTGCGTCACTGTCATAAGGTGTCACATCTTTATTAATGATGACAAGATTTTCACCTTCAAAGTTTGAGATTAAACCAGAGGCAGGTTGTACAACGAGTGATGAACCTAAGACAACGAGTGTATCGGCTTGTTTGATTTTGCTGATGGCGCTCATAATTGTCATTTGGTCTAACATTTCGCCATATAAGACGATATCTGGTCTGATTGGACTGCCGTCTTGTTCACTGTTACGTAAATGATGGTCGATGACGTAAGGTTTTGAATACTCATCGTTAGGGTTGTTGATGCTGTAGAAGCGGTTTAAAGTACCGTGTAGCTCATCTACATTTTCACTGCCTGCATCTGAATGCAAACCATCAATATTTTGTGTGATAACACCGAGTGAACGATTTTCTTTTTCTAACTGTGCAATCCATTCATGCACATTATTCGGTTTTTTATCCGCAAATAATAAATACTCATGACAGAAGTCCATAAAGCCTACAGGATTATCTTGTAAGTAGTCATGACTTAATAAATATTCCGGAGATAAACCTTTTTCTGCGACAGCTTCATATAAACCGCCGACAGAACGGAAATCTGGAATACCGCTCGCAACAGAAATACCTGCACCTGTGAAAAAGACGATTTTATTCGAACTGTCAATAATCTCTTTTAATTGCTCAATTTTAGCATTCACACTGATCACTCCATTAATTATTCAATACATCTCGTGTATTGATCTACTCATATTAATTCTAAGATTAAGGGGATGTTTAAGCAAGTTAGATAGAAAAGGGTAAAGTTCAAATTTATATAATTAGTATGATGTAAGGATGGGAAAATTATAATAACAAAAAATAAAAAATGGAGGTGCGATATGAGCAATAAATATTGGATTATACCGTGTAATGTAAAATCATATGATGTAATTGGTGCATTTAATAAGTTAGAGGTTGTAGATTGGAAACAAAGTAACAATATGAAGTCAGCACGACCAGGAGATAAAGTATTTATATACGTAAGCAAACCATATTCAGGGATTATGTATATGTGTGTGATTAATAATGTAAATAAATCAACTGAGTCCATGGAAGATAAAGAGTTTATGATTCATACTGAAAACTATGTCAATTATGGAAATTACATGGAATTAAAATTATTAAAAAGTAAAATACAAACTCCTATAACATTGAAAGAACTTCAAGGTTATGGATTAAAAGGAAATGTTCAAGGACCGAGATCCTTAAAGGATGAATTGCTAGAATTTATTTTAGATAGTTTTGATGATGGACAAAATGTTATTTCTGAAGAAAATGAATTAGAAAATTTCTTGTATAAGGAAGGTAAACTCATAGAAAGCTATGGTACTAGATTTGAGAGGGATCAAGCTCTAAGAAGAAAAGCTATAGAAATTCATGGTACGACATGTAAAGTATGCGGGTTTAACTTTGAAGACTACTATGGAGAATTGGGTAAAGGATTTATTGAAGTGCATCATATTAAACCGATGTATATCAGTAGAAAAGAAGTTAATGTTAATCCACAAACCGATTTAGTACCACTATGTCCAAATTGTCATAGAATGATTCATAGAAAGAAAGATAGCCCTTTAGAAATCGATGAATTGAAACAATTAATCAACAAAGCTAGATAGATTATATAATGCAGGGTTATTTCTGTTGTTGATTCCTAACTATGTAGATTTGATTAAATAAATCAATTGATAGTTTCCTCTTTGAATGATAGGTGTAAACTAATATAATAATAACTGTATAGTGATGAGGAAAGGTGAAGTGAATGAAAAAAGAGAGATACCCTGATTTAAATCATAAAAATAAATTAAGCCATTCATTTAAGTTTTCAAGTGCTGTTGTATTGTTAAGTACGACATTATTAAGTTATAACTTAACGTCTGCACCTACTGTGGTTGCGGAAGATCAGACAGATGTCAAAGCTACAAAAAATTCTAATACTACAACACTCAAGTCGCGTATAGAAGCAGCAAAAAAAGAAATCGATCGTATTAAAACAATGAATGACAGTGACAAAACTAAATTCAAAACAGATATCAATAAGGCTGAGCGTGTATCACAAATAGACGCAATCTTAAAAGATGTGAAAGAGAAAGAAGCACAACTTAAAGAAGAGAAAGCAACTTCTGATTTAGAGAAAGACAATAAAACACAATCCAATACATCTACTCAAAATGATGAACAATCAGCTTCACTATTAAAAGAAGACGCAAATCGTTCTGAGGCACAACCTGAACCTAATACTACTCAAGGAACGGAAGATACTGCTGTGTCAGATCGATTAGAAAAGGTGCGTGAAGATTTAAACCAAGCTTCACAACAAGCACAATCAAGTGATTCAAACCCTTCATCACAAGTGGCAGATGCGCAATTAAATCAGGAAAAAGCCAATCAAAGTATTGATGCATTTATCTCAGATTTAGAAGCACTTTCTCATAAAGTTGATAACGGGAAACTAAATGATGGTGAAGCGGACCGTTCTGACAATGAGGAAACTAAAGCGAACGAAGAGAATACACAAGCTTCACAAGCATTGAGTACGCTTAGACAAGATATTGACCGTGTGACGACTGCACGAGAAACAACGAAACAAGATTTAGACCAATATGTCCAAAATAAAGAAGCGAATCTGCAAACGTTAGAAAATAGATTAGCTGAACGCAGCGAAATTTCACAAGATAAAGCACAGCAGTTAAAAAATGAAATTGAGAAAACAAAAAGCAGTCTGAAACAACAAGATGCGATTATCTCAGATCATTTAAAATCAGCGTCTGACAAAAAACAAGCTGTTAAAGATATTATCGGCAGCACTGTAGATGAACAAAGTGCACAACAACTTATTGACCGCATTGATACAAAAGGTAAAACAGATGCGCAAATTGCGAGCCAAGTGTTGAGTCAATTAGACGGACTCGGTTCATTCACAAGTGACAGCTTGCTTCAATCTATGTTTGATAAAGCGGATGATAAAGAAGCATTAATTCAAACACTGTTATCGACGAAATTTGATAAGAATGAAGCGAGAGATATGGCACGTCAAATTATGGCGAAACGTCCAGATAGTGCTGAACTCGTTCAACTATTAAAACAACGCTACGGTTCAGATGTTTCAGCGGATGAGATTATCGGCAACGTGATTGACCAAGCACATAATAAACGCCAAGCGATTGAAACGATTTTAGCCACAAAATTCAATGATGCGAAAGCACGTGCATTGGCGAATGTGATTGCGAAAAAAGACGATGCGAAAGCTGAATTGTTAAGTGTCCTCAAATCGGGACTTGATCAACCGCTTAACGATTTACTTCAAGCGGACCGTGATATCACGCGATTAAAATCAGATATCCGTCATATCTTTGATCCGTTAAAAGACACGCCAAGCTTGCTAGGTAAGTCTAACGGTAGTCTACTAGATAAAGGCTTACTAGGTGGTAAATCTGGTTTATTCGGTGGACCGAGTCTATTAGACAAGTTAGCGAATGGTGGCAGCGTATTAGATGGTATTCCTGATATTCCGAATCCATCACAAGGTCGCGCGCTATCATTAGGCAGTTCATCTGATGATTTCTTAAGTGGGCTATTTGATGACGAAGGTAACTTTGATTTACCAGCCACAGGTGAAATAGCGAAGAAATCTGCTTTACCATTAGGTGTTGCGTTAATTATCATTGGCGGCGGTCTTACATGGTTTGTGAAACGTCGTAAAGCGAAACAATCTTAATCAATTATAATCGAGTTAAAACAAATACGCTCCATTCAAAACCAGTTTTTGGTCCTTTGAATGGAGCGTTACTTTTGTATTATTTATCTTGTCCTTCAATATAACTTAATTCTGAAGCATCCTCTGCGTCGATTGTTCTATACGAAATCACACCTAAACCTTGAACGTTAGATTCAGAAATCACAATCGAACCATCACTGTTTACTTTTTCTACGAAAGCAACATGACCATAGATACTGTCTGCACCTTGTTGGCCAGCCTCAAAGACTACTGCAGTATGTGCTTTAGGTGTAGAAGAGACGTGGTAACCTTTACGTTCTGCACGGTTATTCCAATTACGTGCGTCACCTAAATCACCGCTGATTGTTTTGTTGAATTGCGGCATACGATTATAGACATACCATGTACATTGACCGTGTGGATAAGGCATATTGTCTGTAGTTTCCGCAAACGGTTTGAAGTCGCCTTCATGATCTTCATCGCTTGGTTGATAGTCTGCAAGGTCTGGCATTGTTTTCTTATCAAAGCGCGTTAAATCATAATGCTTGATCAAACTATTTAATTTATCTGCGTAGCGTGTATCTGTCGCATACGTACGTGATAAATGTCTTGTCGCATCACGATACGTGGCTGCTTCACTTTTCCAAGTCGGTTGATAAATTGTTGGATTGCCGTCGATGCCGTTTTTGATTAAGTCTGCATAATCTTCAAGCGATTCTTTTTCACTTGGGTAACTGCGGAAGGCGGCTGAAATTTGATACATACTGCTTCCACTGTCTTCTAATGTATTGAAGTTTGCGGAATGCCCTTTATAAGCCCCTTTAATTCCGAACAAGTTATAATGCGGTGCACGCGCTAATGTACTGTTGCCTGAATCAGATTCTAAAATTGCTTGCGCAATCATCACAGAGGCATAGATATCTTCATCTTGGCCGACGTCATGGGCATCTTTCGCAATCGTTTTAATAAAGTCTCGTGTGTCTTTATTTTCAGTTACTGCGATGTCACCAGATTCACTGTTATCGCTTGAGAGATTTGGTAATAATTCAAATGTCGCAGTTGTTCTGATATCTGAACGGTTTAGACCATCTTCAAAAGATTGTGCTGGTTTTTTCTTATTTTCCAATTGTGCTTTTGAAGGTAATTGTGGGTTAGAAGCATTGCTTGTGTCGTTCTGATTCGATTTTTGTTTAGATGCATCTTCAGATGATTGATTTGAATTGTTGTCATTTTGTTTTTGTGCGTCATAATCTGCTTTATTTTGTTTCGCGTCTTCACTGTATTGATCCAAAATAGATTCTAAGACACGGTCATCTGCCTTAGAAGATGTGTCATTTGTATCCTCTTTAGATTCTGTTTGTGTTGAATCAGCTGTGTTTTGATTATCAGCTGTATCTTCATTGTTTGAATTTGTTTCTGTTTCTTTAGGTTGTGTCGTTTGATTAGCGTCATCAGCTTGTTTTGGTTGTGCTGAGTCTTTGTTTTCTGTTGGTTGTTCAGTTTCTTCTTGATTATTGTTTGTGACATTGTTGCTGGCTTCATCTAGTTTATTAAAGATATCTTGGTCATCTTGAGAAGTTTCAGGTGTTGTATTTGAAGATGTGTCAGATGACTGTTCTTGGTTAGAAGGTGTATCTTCTTTAGGTGTTGTTTCGTTTGATGTAGTTGTACTGTCTTCTGATTGTTTGTCTGTTTCAATTGGTGTTTCTTCAGGCGGTGTTTTTGTTTGTGGCTGACCTTGATAATAGGTTTCATTTTTATTGTCTAAAGCTTGTTCATTGCTAGCATTAGAGTCGCTTGTCTCTTGATTGGTATCCGTAGTTTCAGAACGGTTTGAATAACTTGGGAAGAGACGGTTGAATAGGCTTTCGAAGCGGCTAGATGAATCTCGCTTCGGTGTAGATTTGAAGAAGTCTAATGTATGTGCGTCATAATCTGATTCAACCTCATTTCGTGTTGTGTTATCTGAAGGTGTTGAAGATGTATCTTTTGATTGTGTATTTGTTTCAGACTCTGACTCAACGTCATCTTTCTCATCTGATTTTAGAGATGTGTCTGAATCAGATGATTGCGTTTTGGATGCTTTATGTGGTTTAGATGTTTCTTTTTGATTTTCTTGTGTGTCCTGTTTAGTGTTTGAGGCACGGTCTGAAGATGATGCATCAGACTGTGAAGGTGCCGTGACTTTATCTGTTGTTTCTGCTTGTACATCACTTAAAGGGAAGGATGGAACTAACAATGAAGTAGAAAGCATACAGACCAATAGTTTTTGTTTCTTCATGGAAATACCTCTCTTAAAATATATTAGTTTACTGTGTACAAATGGATGTTTGACTTGGTACACTAAAAGCAGTATTATGACTAGTTGTTGATAGTTGTTAACTTTTAAAGAGTGACCCTACTAATGAGGCCATTATATCAATTTATTCAAGAGAAACAAACAGTAATTTGAAATTAATGTGAAACCAAAATAGATATAAAAATTTTAGAGGTGTACAAATGAAGAACGCGATACAGCTGTTCCTGATGGATTTAAAGAAAATTATCAAGCACCCGTCCGTTTTAGTGATTTTAGGCGGAATAGCGATATTGCCGTCCTTTTACGCATGGTTCAACTTAGATGCGACTTGGGATCCTTACGGTAATACCAAAAATATTAAAATCGCAGTTGTCAATGAAGATAATGGCGATAAAGTCCGAGGCAAACAAATCAATGTCGGGGACACTATTGTCGATAACTTGAAAAAAGATGACCACTTTGACTGGGAGTTTGTCAGTCGGAAAAAAGCAGACCATGATTTGAAAATGGGTAAATATTACGCCGCAATGTACATACCAGACAAGTTTACACATGAAATTACTGGCACACTGAGAAAAGACCCGCAACAAGCGAACGTTGAATACAAAGTGAACCAGAAATTAAACGCGATTGCGCCGAAAATGACAGATGCAGGAACGAGTGCAATTGTTCAAAAAGCGAATGAACAGTTTAATGAAACAGTGACAAAAGCATTGTTAGATGAAGCCAATCGTTTAGGTGTGAAACTTGAGGAAGAAATACCAACGATTAATAAAATTCAAAAAGCAGTGAAGACTGCGAATGATTCAGTACCGAAAATTAATGAATTTGCGAAAAAGATTCTGTATCTTGACCAAAACCAAGATCAATTAGATGAATACGCAGATAAATTCCGAGGTTTAAATCAATATAAAGGAGATATCTTAGACGCGCAGGATAAATTAAACGCAGTGAATTCAGCCATTCCAGCATTGAATGAACGTGCAAAGTTAATCTTAGCGTTAAATGAATATTTACCGAATATAGAGCGTGCCTTAGATGTTGCTTCAAATGATGTACCGCAAGCTTTCCCACGTATTAATCGTGGTGTAGACATTGCTAGTAATGGTGTTACAGCTGGCAAACAAGGTTTAAATGAAGCACAAGGTTACTTATCAGCGGTAAAACAACGTGTAGGCAGTTACCAACAAGTGATTGATAATGCACAAGAAGTCGATCAAAATGTGCAAAATGAATTAAACGAAAGAGCACAAACTGCACCGCAAAGTACAACAAATAATGGACGTTTCTCTGGAATACGTACTTCACAAATGAGTACTAATGGTGAGGATTCAAATAACACGGATACGATTAATCCAAATGATGCGAATGCGATGGAGTCTTCATTATCAAAAGCACTCTTATCACTTTCTCAACAAACAGAACAACAATCAGAAGCGAGCCAACAAGATTTAGCAGCGCTAGAAGAAGTAACTTATGGTATTTTAGCGTCTGACAAACCTCAAGAATTTGAAAGTACGTTAGATAACTTGATTGAACGTCTGCAAGTGACAAGCAAGACCAACCAACAACTGATTGATATCTTGTCTGAACTAGAAAATCGTGAACATGTTGACTTATCTAAAGAAATTCAAACCCTAGAAGCAGCAAATAACAGAGTCAATCATGTGATTAAGCTCCAAAATCAATTGAGAGATGCCTTGAAACAAGGTAGTTCTGGTAAAGCTGAAGCAGTAAAATTATTAAAAGAAATTCCGAATGTTAATGATGCATTAAGTGATTTAAGAAACTATATTAAATCAGACTTGAATCAACGCTTAATCAATGTGTCACAAGACATTATGGCTGTCTTGAATACAGGAGAAGCAAAACTTTCTACCGTTCAATCTAAGCTGAATACGATTCAACAAGTGATTGATGAAGGCCAATCTATTTTAAATGTCGCAGGTGATCGTATTGAGACAATCCAAAGTGTCTTACCGCAATTAGAACAACGTTACTTAAATGCGGTAGCGACTGCACAACGTTATTATCCGCAGTTTAAGCAAGGTGTGGAACGTGCTGCATCATTCGTGAGAAATGACTTGCCTGGTCTAGAACAACAACTTGCGGACACTACCGCAACTGTTAATGCGAATCTGCCGACACTGTTTGATCGTTATGACCGTATTGTGCAATTGTTAGATGAAAATCAACCACAAGCGAAAGAAGATTTGCATAAGTTAGCTGAATTTATCAGAAACGACTTGCCGGATCTTGAGAAAGATTTAGCGAAAGCTAATAAGCTCTTTGATGAAGTGGAAGATGATGACGCAGTAGATAAGTTAGTGGATTTACTGAAAAATGACTTGAAGAAGCAAGCAGATGTCATTGCGAATCCGATTAAGATTCATGAAAAAGATATCTTCCCAGTCAAAGACTACGGTTCAGCAAGTACACCATTCTACACAGCATTGTCTATTTGGGTTGGTGCGTTATTGATGGTGAGCTTATTGACGACAGATAATAAGCATGTTGCGGACTTGCCGGGTATTACTACTAGAGAAACTTACTTAGGAAAACTTGGTCTGTTTTATATTATCGGTATTCTTCAATCGTTGATTGTCTCTATTGGAGATATTGTGATTTTGAAAGCCCAAGTTGAACATGTCGCATGGTTTATCGGGTTATCTGTGATTATTTCACTCGTCTTTGTGACGATTGTTTATACACTGGTATCATTACTTGGAAACCCTGGTAAAGCCTTAGCGATTATCTTGTTAGTCCTACAAATCGCAGGTGGGGGCGGTACGTTCCCAATTGAGGTCACACCGCATTTCTTCCAAGCGATTCATCCATACTTGCCGTTTGCGTATGCGATTGATGTGATGAGAGAAGCGGTCGGTGGCTTTGTGCCTGAAATTTTAACCAAAAAACTAGTGATTCTTCTGATTTTCGGCATCGCATTCTTTATTATCGGTATTATCTTTAAACCAATCACAGATCCGATTATGAGAAAAGTGTCAGAGAAAGCAGAAGAAAGTGATGTCTTAGAATAAGATAAAACAACATACACACAGTAAATAGGAGACTTGAAGTCAGCTTTGATTTCAGGTCTCTTTTTATACTTTTGTTTATCTTAAAGAACGCAACACTTTATATGAATTAACAAATTATTTACTTAAAATTAATTTGAGATATTCAATTGGTTGTGGGTATAATGACCCTAACAAATAAAGGGGAGGCATACGATGGAGAATCAATCGAATCAAATTATTGAAAGCTATAAACAATTTTGGATTCGCTTTTTAGATGTGAAGGGACGTTCAGATCGAGCGGATTATTGGCATCCATTTTGGATTAACTTTTTAATTTCAACTGTGTTAGGGGCACTTTCAGGAGGTTTATTAAGTAGTATCTTTGGCATTGCGATTATCATCCCATCTTTCACTGTGATGGTTAGACGTTTACACGATACAAACCGTACAATGTTATTTGCGATTATTTCATATATCAGCGGTTTTATCGCTTCAGTTGGAACACTTGTTTTCTTCTTTGGCGTTGTCTTGGCAGCGAATGCGAGCGAAGGTTGGGTACTAGGTGCCACAGCATTCGCAGGTGTCTTCGGTATTGTGGTTGCTGGTTTAGTTACACTTTATATCATCTACTTATTGGTACTGCCAGGGGACAAAGCACCGAATAATTACGGTGATGGCGGCAGTAGTAAAGCTGTTTCAAACAACCCATTAGCGCAAGATGCAGAAGTTGAATAACAAACGATTAATTTGAATATATTTATTGAACAAAAACTAAGAAGCTCTGAAGGATATCAGTAATTAGATTTCCTTCAGAGCTTCTATCTATTTTTAATCAAGTGTTATTTAAATTAGTTGTGTTTTAAGATTATGATTAATGGCGTAAATCAATAACCATACGGCCGTTGATTTTACCTTCTTCCATTTCTTTGAAGATATCTTGAACATCTTCCATTGGACGTAATTGTGTTTTTGGTACGACTAGACCTTCAGCACCAAATTGGAAAGCTTCTTTTAAGTCTTCACGTGTACCTACGAGTGAACCTACAACACGAATACCGTCTAATACCAAACGTGGAATTGATAAGTCCATTGATTCTGTTGGTAAGCCGACTGCGACTACAGTACCGCCAGCACGTACAGATTCAACAGCTGCGTTGAAGGCTTGTTTAGCAACCGCTGTAACAACTGCCGCATGTGCACCGTCTACATGTTCTTGAATGTATTTTGCGACATCCACTTCTTTAGGGTTTAAAGTGACATCTGCATCGTATTGTTTCGCAAATTCAAGTTGACTGTCATTGATATCGACTGCGATAACTTTAGCGTTAAATACTTTTTTCGCATATTGTAAAGCTAGGTTTCCAAGTCCACCTAAACCGAATAAAACAAGCCATTCACCAGCGCGTACGCCTGATTCTTTAATCGCTTTGTATGTTGTGACACCTGCACATGTGATACTGCTGGCAGCTTCTGATGATAAACCATCTGGAACTTTAACAGAATAGTCTGCAGTAACGATACATTCTTGTGCCATACCGCCATCTACAGAATAACCAGCGTTTTTAACTTCACGACATAGTGTTTCACGACCTGTAGTACAATATTCACAGTGGCCGCATCCTTCAAAGAACCATGCCACACTTGCACGATCTCCTACTTTTAAGCTTGTAACACCTTCAGCGACTTCTTTTACAATACCAATACCTTCATGACCTAAAATAGTGCCAGTCACATCGCCGAAATCAGCATGGGCAACATGTAAGTCTGTATGACACACACCACAACATTCCATGTCTAATAATGCTTCACCGTATTTCAAAGGGCGTAATGTTCTCTCAGTAACTTGGGGTTGATGATCTTTACCTACTACAATTGCTTTCATTTAGAAAACCTCCTTACTTAATCAATACTATTATATTAATATTGAGAGCAATAAGGTTATCGTAAATAAGGCTAATTTAGTAACTTTTATATAAGTATTTAAACATTAAAGATAATGTTCTGAGACATATCTACTAAGCATGTTAGCCATAATATTTGAAGATCTCAGTAATATTAAATGTAAGGCATCATCTAAGCTGATAATATCTCCTTCTCTAATGTCGTTGAGGTTATCTTCAGCCATATCTTCAGCCTTAACAGTTAAATTTTTATTTAAATCCAGTGGATAATCTAAAGCGGTCAACAACGTCAATAGCTTAGTTAGACTTGCGGGATTATTGCGCGCATTACCGTTTTTAGAAATAAGAATTTCTGGTTTGAAACGTGTGAATAAATAAGGATTACATGATGGGTATTTTAAAACTGTATAAGCTGTTGTATCTACACCATCTAGAGAACCTTTATTTAAAAGATAATCAATAAGTAACTTAGCTTGATGGAATCGATTACCTCTCGCTTTAAGCAAGGTTACGATATAGACAGTCTCACCATCATAGATTAAAAGACATAGGTTTTTTATAAAGCCCACAGTTCCAGTTTTGCCGCCTAAAATATCGTAATATTGATTCAGTTTTTCATTATCTACTCTTGTTGTGAGATCCATACGTCTTGCATTAGGACCCTTAACCCAGAATGAATAATGCTTCTTCTTCCAAATTCTCACAATATCCACATTCGCACTCGCATGTAGTGTTAACAATGACAGATCATAACTCGTTGATAGTTGATACTTTTCCGTTAAACCCGTAGGATTTTTAAACATAGAACGAGACATACCAATACTAGCTGCTTTTTCATTCATCTTCTCAACAAACATTTGAATTGTCTTTGGCTTTTCCACACTGATGCTCCTTTGTTGTAATTATCAATATATTACTATTGTATATCAATCAAAGGAGAATTAGTTGTGTATATAAAAGCTGTAGAAAATTTGTTACAAGTGATATTTAGTCAAAATAAGGACAGTCGTAAGTTAAATGATATTATGATTTTAAGGTCTTATCTTTGTAGATTGCATAACGTCTTACTAATTCAATTGTCATCATCCATACTACATGACCAAATAATTCAGATAGATGTTCGTCAAATGGTTGATCCCAAGGTGCTGGAACAGTTTGAATAACAGGCATAATCAATAAATGGAAAGCTACCCATATAAAGACGCCGAATAGAGCGCCATAACCTGCATAAACAATTGGATGTTTTTTAGCTAAATAAATATAAATTATTGCAATCACAATAGAGAAACTATAGTGAACGATAAAGCTGACCCACGGTAACATTTGTTCTGAAAATTGATAGGTTTGGTGTGTAAAATCTTGCGAAAATCCAAATTGTTGCAATAACTGTTGAGGTGGGTTAGTAGCATTTCTTTCTGGAGTACGAGGTGGAAACATGACTTCCCAACCTAATTTGACAATTCCTGATAATAATCCTGCAATGACCGCAGTGTAGATAAATTGAAATGTAGAACTTGTTTTTTCTTGATGCATAAAATTCTCCTCCTTAACAATAATCTTATATTAGCATGTTAAGGTTGTGTATAATATAACAAATTCAAGAAAGTTGAAGATCAATTAGCAGGATAAGAAATTGTGCTTAATATAAAAGATAGGAATTTTTATTAAAGTGCTTTAAACTAAATATAATAAATAGGAGGTGGTTTCTATGATTGAAAGACAGATTAAATTAATACAACTTTTTATTAATAATGCAGAACAGTATCTTACGTCTGACGACATAGCCACTTTCTTGAATGTATCGAATCGTACCACGAGAAATGATATTAAAGCAGTGAATACAAACTTTATGAAAGATTTAATAGTAAGTGTAAAATCAAGAGGTTATCAAATCAGCACTAAGCAATATACTATTAAAGAAGTTGAAAAACGACTCGAAGAATATACTGATAAAGACCATAAAATACTAGTAACTTTAGGTTATCAACTATTGATGAATGATACTCAATTAACATTACATCAATTAGAAAAAACGTATCATCTGACTAAGAAAGAAATACTTGATTATATTGGACGTATTCATGCCTGGTGTGAAAAGTTTGATGTAGCTATCAATGTTAAGCCCCGCAAAGGTATAGAAGTAGTAGGAAGTCAGACTAACCTAAACAATGCCACACTTCATTTAAATCAGCTTTCTACGCGTAATCATCGTGTAGAGTCACTTATATTAGACGAGTTGCCTAGAGCGCATGTAGATACAATCACACAAATTATAAAACGTAATCTCAATGACTTTGACATTAAAACTTCAGATATTCAAGTTGAACAGTTATTGATTCATTTGATTTTAATTATGAAGAGAAGCTTTACAGAGAATATTAACGGGGGGTTAAATGAAGAAGCATTATTAATTTCAAATAAGGTTATTGAAGAAATAAACCTTAAGTTAGGCTACACTTTAAATTTACAAGTGACTAAACTGTTCTCATTTTTTATTAGCTATCACTTTAATAAGTTTGACTTAGGCGTGCAACAACTATTTATAGAAAGCTATATTAACCGAATGATTGAACGTATGGAAGAAAGAGTAGGCGTACACTTTACGCAAGACCAAGTGCTAAAAGAGAACCTCTATTCCCATTTTGGACGGACATATTTAAGAATTATGAAAGAAGTTTACCTTAACAATCCACTGACTAAAGAAATTAAAGCACTATATCCGTTCATTTTTAACGTACTTTATGATATTGGGCAACAAATGACAGAAGAAGCGGGTGTAGAATTAACTGAGGATGAGATTGCCTTTCTGACAATACATTTTCAATCTTCAATTGATCGTAATGAACAACATCATTTAAATGTGGTGATTGCCTGTTATTATGGAATTGGTATCTCTCAATTACTTGCTACAAAAGTTTCGAAGTTAAGTAATCATATTAAAGTTAAAGATACGATTAGATTGGAAGATATCGATCATTATGATTTCACAGGAATTGATATGCTAATCACAACTCATGATATTATTATTGATCAACTTACAGAAGATGTAGAGTTACTTCAGGTGTCACCGCTTTTAAGCGATGATGATAAGCATCAATTAGAAACATTTATGGCCAAAAAGTTAAAACCAGCTATGAAGTCAGATGAGTTTTCAGGTGTGAACTTTATAGTTGAAACAGAAAGTGAAAAAGCATTTAATACTGCTTCTATATTTGAAAAAGCGCAAGACATACTGAGTAATAATCATGCTGTATTAGAAGGGTATATCGAAAGTGCTTTAGAACGTGAGAGAATGTCTTCAACCTATATAGGAAATCAAGTTGCTATACCGCATGGCAACCCTGAGAAAGTATTAAAGTCTCATGTCATTGTTTTTAAAAGCACTAAAGGTTTCTATTGGAAAGAGCACCAAGTTAAATTAGCTTTCTTCTTAGCAACGACTAAACAAGATATTCAACTTACAAAACGTATAATTCAAACTATCGCACAACTGGATGAAAAAGCTATAGATGAGCTTATATATCTTGAAGCACAATCATTTAAAACTAAACTAATGAAAATGATTAAAGGATAATTGCCACTAGTAACGGTAATTATCTTTTTTTATGTCTTGGTGTTAGCGCTTACACTTTAACTAAGGAGCGTGATTCACATGAAAATATTAGCGATTACGTCTTGTCCGAATGGTATCGCACACACATATATGGCTCAAGAAAAATTAGAGCAAGCAGCTAAAGAGATGGGTGTAGATATCAAAGTTGAGACACAAGGCGGCGTAGGTGCAGAAAATGTATTAACAGCAAAAGAAATTAAAGAAGCAGACGGTATTATTATTGCGGCAGATAGACAAGTAGACTTATCACGTTTTAACGGTAAACGTTTAATTAACGAAAATGTCAGAGAAGGTATACATCATCCAAAAGAATTAATACAACGTATTATTGATAAAGATGCACGTATTTATCATCATGAAGGTGCTTCAGAAGATGACAGTTATGAAGAAGAAGAGAAGAAGAGCGGCGTACAAATGATTTACCAACACTTGATGAATGGTGTGTCCTTTATGGTGCCTTTCATCGTCGTTGGTGGATTATTGATTGCCATTGCCTTAACGCTTGGCGGTGAACCTTCAGCTAAAGGTTTAGTCATTCCAGATGATTCATTTTGGAAATCTATAGAGAAAATCGGAGCATTGTCATTTAGCTTTATGGTACCAATACTAGCAGGTTATATCGCTTATAGTATTGCTGATAAGCCAGGGCTCGTACCAGGTATGATTGGCGGTGCTATTGCAGCAGACGGAAGTTTCTATGGCAGTGAAGCTGGTGCAGGATTCCTAGGCGGTATCGTTGCTGGTTTTATCGCTGGTTATGTTGCGAAATGGATTAAAAACGTTAAAGTGCCTAAAGCTATGGCACCAATTATGCCGATTATCATTATTCCAATTTTAGCTTCATTAGTAGTTGGATTAATATTTGTCTTTGTTATTGGTGCGCCAATTTCAGGCGTATTTACAGCATTAACTGGTTGGTTAAAAGGTATGCAAGGCGCGAACATTGTTGTTCTCGCACTCATTATTGGTGCCATGATTGCATTTGATATGGGTGGTCCAGTCAACAAAGTAGCATTCTTATTCGGTTCAGCATTAATTGCTGAAGGTAACTATGCAGTAATGGGTATGGTAGCGGTTGCGGTATGTACGCCTCCAATAGGTTTAGGGTTAGCGACATTTATTCAAAAACGTAAATTTAATAACTCAGAACAAGAGATGGGTAAAGCGTCATTCACAATGGGGCTATTCGGTATTACTGAAGGCGCGATTCCATTCGCTGCACAAGATCCGCTTCGTATCATTCCAGCAAATATGATTGGGGCTATGGTGGCAGCAGCTATCGCAGCTTTAGGTGGCGTAGGAGACAGAGTAGCTCACGGCGGTCCTATTGTTGCAGTATTGGGTGGCATTGAGCACGTGTTGTGGTTCTTCATTGCAGTTATTGTCGGTAGTTTAATCACTACAGCAACAGTTTTATTATTCAAGAAAAATGCACCGACTGCTGTACTTGAAGGAGAAGGTGTAACAACAGAACTTTCTGATAAACAAGATCCGCAAACAAATATAACTCAAACACAAACAGAACCGGTATACGCAGACACAAATACAAACGAAACACAAGAAACAAAAGAAGGTACTGTTTTCCATAAAAGCCTAATCGAATTAACTAACAGTGAAATGAAACGTGATGATGTGATTGATCGACTCATCACAGAACTAAAAAACCAAAACTATGTTGAAGACTTTGCTCAAGTAAAATCCTCTGTATTAAAACGTGAATCTGAATCTACGACAGCTATCGGTATGAACGTAGCCATCCCACATGCGAAATCAGATGCAGTCAAACAACCTGTAGTTGCAGTATTACAAAATAAAAACGGTATTGAGTGGGAAAGTTTAGATGGCTCATTACCTAAGATCGTGTTCTTAATTGTCGTACCTAACAACAGTAATGATACACATCTAAAATTATTACAACGATTATCTAAGACTCTTATGGACGATGAAACACGTGAAAAATTAATCACTGCAGAAGACAAAGAGACAATTTACGACATACTAAAAGCAATATAAAGGATGATAACGTATGGTATTATTTCTAAAACCAGTATTTCAAGAACGTATTTGGGGAGGCACAGCATTAAAACAATTTAATTACGACATCCCAAATGATTTAACAGGTGAATGTTGGGCAATTTCAGCCCTGCCACACGGCTCAAATGTGATTGAGAATGGTGAGCATCAAGGTAAAACGTTAGAACAAGTGTGGAATGAAGATAGAGCATTGTTTGGAAATGACCAAAAAGACGAGTTTCCACTTTTAACAAAAATTTTAGATGCGAATGATAAATTATCTGTTCAAGTTCATCCAGATGATGTATACGCGAAAGCACATGAAGGCGGCTATGGTAAGACTGAGTGCTGGTATATTTTAGACGCTAAAGAAGATGCAGAAATTATATATGGTGTTAATGTAGATAATCAAGAAGATTTAGAGCGTATGATAGATAATAAAGAATTCGAAGGTTTATTCCATAAAGAAAAAGTAAAACCTGGTGATTTCTATTATGTACCAGCAGGTACTGTTCATGCGATTGGCGCAGGGATATTAATTTTAGAAACACAACAATCATCGGATACAACGTATCGTATTTATGACTATGACCGTAAAGATAAGCATGGTAATACACGTGAATTACATCTTGAACAAAGTAAGGCAGTCATCGATGTAAACCAAACAAATCCTAATACAAAACCAATTCACGAAACACGCGATGGGCAAGCATTTACACAATTTGTATCAAATGAATTCTTCACTGTAGAGAAATGGGATATTCAGGGTGAATTGATTTTCAAAAAGCCGTATGAGTATTGTTTGATCTCTGTGATTGAAGGAAGCGGAGAAGTAATTGTAGATGGCCAATCAAACACTATAGACAAAGGTACACATTTTGTCATAACTTCAGAAGATTTAGATATCACATTCAAAGGTGATATGAGTATTATAGTAAGTCATTCATAAATATTTGTATGAACTAATGAAGAGTTGAGACAGTTTTGGCTGTTTTAGCTCTTTTTTTACTTTGCGAGAAAAAATATTACATTTAAAAATTATAAAAGTAATTTATAGATAAATATGGCATGATATCCAAGGGTAAAGAACCTAGCATGAAATAGAGAGAAGCATGTGAAGCCGCCTCGAGCCTTAAATGGAGTTATCGGGGAGGTGATAGTATGGATATTACGCTAATAGAAATTCATTTGAATTTTGAAAATGTATGTTCCGTCGTTTTAGTGACTTTTTTGCTAAAAGGAGCTATCAATAAGATGGAAAAAATAACTTCTGTACTAACGGACAATTAAGTACAGAAGTTAACTAACCATTTAGGTTCGTTAGAGTTTCACAAGATCCATTGTGAGCCTTTATTAAAAGCTAAGTAAGTGACAGCTTACTTAGCTCCAGACTGTCGACAAAGTCCTACGGACTTGTCGGCATTTTTTATTTTTTAACATTTTACATAATAACCTTTTCCCCATTTCTTGTATAATGATAGTAATAAGATAATGAGGTGATAGTATGCTAAATA
>NZ_JAHMSB010000012.1:0-89032 GCF_018986355.1 Staphylococcus sp. CWZ226
TCGTCTGTTCGCTCGACTTGCATGTATTAGGCACGCCGCCAGCGTTCATCCTGAGCCAGGATCAAACTCTCCATAATAATTTATGATGTTTGACTAGCTCATAAAAACTAATTGTTTTAAAACGTCCTTAGGACGTTTGTTAATTTGGAATTAACGTTGACATATTGTCATTCAGTTTTCAATGTTCATTCGGTTTATTTTTCCGACTCACAAGAATCAATTATACTCTCTTAAAACTTCAAAGTCAACACTTTTTAAAAGTTTTTTAAGAAGTTTTTTCTATGTGATTGTTGAAGTTATTTGTTTCGTTCGTTCAACAGGTATTAACTATACTAGCTTCTGCGTTTTTTTGCAACCCTTAAAACCCATCTTTTTTCGCTCTTAAACTACTCGATGACGCTATTTTCCGTACTTTTATTCTGATGAAACTTGTAATGTTCGTTAAATATCCCCTTACATTTCTATAACCCTTCACAATCTCTTAACATTCCTCACAAAAAACAAACTTTATTTTTTTCTAAAAAAGTTTTAAAAAAGTGCAGAAGGGCATAATAAGAGGTTGAACCTCTAGTATTATGACACCTCTGCACTGATTTTACATCTCTGTTCTGCCAGCAATTGCGCGTGACAAAGTCACTTCATCTGTATATTCTAAGTCTCCGCCTACAGAAAGACCTTGCGCCAATCTTGTGACTTTAATACCGATTGGTTTCACAAGTCGAGAAATATACATTGCTGTCGATTCACCCTCTAAGTTAGGATTCATCGCAAGAATCAATTCTTTTACTTCTTCATCTTTTAATCGTTCTATTAATGAAGGAATATTAATATCCTCCGGCCCGATACCATCCATTGGAGAGATTGCACCATGCAATACATGATATAACCCTTTATACTCCCTCATTTTTTCCATTGCAATAACATCCTTGTCGTCTTCAACCACACAAATGACAGAACGATCTCTCTGTTTATCTTGGCAAATATAACAAGGGTCTTCTTCAGTAATATGACCACATGTACTGCAATATGTTAATTCACGTTTGACATCTACAAGTGCTTTTGCGAATTGAACGACGTCATCTTCTTTCATATCTAAGACATGAAATGCCAGACGTTGTGCCGTTTTCGGCCCAATGCCTGGCAATTTCATGAAACTATCAATAAGTTTCGAAATTGGTTCTGGATAATGCATGGCTTATCACATTCCAGGAATGTTCAAGCCTTTAGTGTGTTTGCCTAAGCGTTCTGATGTTAATTCATCTGCTTTATTCATCGCTTCATTTGTAGCAGCTAACACTAAATCTTGAAGCATTTCAACATCATCTGGGTCGACTGCTTCTTCATTGATTTCAACATCCACGACTTCTTTATGACCTGTTACAGTTACAGTCACCATACCGCCGCCTGCTGTACCTTTAACTCTTTCGTCTTTTAATTTTTCTTGCTCTTCAGCCATTTTCTTTTGCATTTTCTGCATTTGTTTCATCATTTGTTGCATATTTCCGCCACCGCGCATAATATAGTTCCTCCTTAGATTCTAGCTTTATTATTCAACATAAGTCTAAGATACAAGAGTTCAATCGTATTCAATCGATTTTTTTACTTATAATGGAAGAAACCCATTATTTACTCTCCTATCTCTTCTATTGATATGCAAATTATAACACAAAGCACACAGGTCTTTCGACAATGATGGTATCTGAAAGGCTGTGTGCTGTATTTACTTTATTCTTCATCCATGACATGAACAGTGTCTTCACCAAACATGTCTTTGGCTTTTTGAACAATATCATCTTGAGGTTCTTCTTGTTTCGTTTCTGTTTGGTTTGCTTGTTGATTACGTTTTCGATTTTGAAGATATTCAGAGCGTACTTGCATCCATTGGTCTGCAGGTACACCGACAACTGCAACATCTTTGTTGATAATACTGCGTACAACTTCTTCTAAGTTTTTACGTTTCTCATCATCGTCATTTACGATTTCACAATGAATCTCTGCTTCAAATTGAACCAAGACGCTTTTTTCACTCGCTGCGACTGGAATAGAGTTTTGCAATAAACTCACCAACGCTTTTTGATTGTGATTTTTCGCATGATCAATTACTTCTTGCCAATGCTCTTTTAATAATTGAATATCTTCTTTATTCGCATTATCTAGTACCTTCGCAATTTGCGTCATAGAGTAACTATTCTTACTCTTACGACGCCCTCTAGATGCTGTATGTTGCTTAGGTGGTGTGTTCACTTGTGGAACACCTTGTTGTTTTAAAGCGTGCAATTCTTGCTCAAGGTGTTCTAAACGTTGTAATAAAGCACTATTAACATCATTGGCACCTGCTGTTTGCGTTGCTTGCGGTTGATTCATTGAAGTTTGAGGCTCTGATGTTTTAGAAGCTCCACCCGCTTTAATCAATTCCGCCAATTTAACTAATAATACTTCAAAGTGTACGTTTTGATTTACACTAAAACGCACAGATACTAATGTATCATTAATTAAATCAATCATTTTATATAAGGTATCAAAGTCAAAGCCCATCAAAGCATCATATTCTGTTTGATTTTGGGCTGTTTTATTCATAATCGTATCACGTACAAAGTAAATCAGATCATTAATCAAACGATTGACTTCCTTACCGTCTTCTATAAATTGATGATAGCGTGCAAAAGCTGCTTTCACTTCTCCATTTGCGACATCATTTAATAAAGCATTCAGAGAAGCTTCATCTACACTACCAGTTACATTCAACGCATCTTGCAATGTTAAGTGTTCATCACCGAATGCAATCGCTTGGTCCATGATACTCAATGCATCACGCATACCGCCTTCTGAAGCTTTCGCAATAAACGCAATCGCTTCTTCATCGAATTCAATATGTTGAGATTCCGCAACATAACGCAAACGATCAATAATTTGATCTAAACTGATAGCTTTGAAATCAAAGCGTTGCGCACGTGAAATAATAGTAGGCGGAATTTTATGCGGTTCCGTTGTCGCCAGAATAAAAATAGCATGTGCTGGCGGTTCTTCTAACGTTTTTAACAACGCATTAAATGCACCCGTTGTCAGCATATGCACTTCATCGATAATATAGACTTTATATTTTGATTGTGATGGTGCGTATTTCACTTTATCTCGTATGTTTCTGATTTCATCGACACCATTATTACTTGCTGCGTCAATTTCAATGACATCTGAATTAGAGCCTTGCGTAATACTCTTACAAATGTCGCATTCATTACAGGGTTCTCCGTCAACGCTGTTAGGACAGTTGATTGCTTTCGCAAATACTTTCGCAATACTCGTTTTCCCAGTCCCTCTAGGACCGCTGAAAATATAAGCATGCGATTGTTTACCTTTAGCAATCGCGTTACGGAGCGTCTTAGTTACATGCTCTTGTCCAACCACATCACTGAAACTTTGTGGTCGATACATTCTATATAAAGCTTGATAATTCACTTTCGCACCTCCGAATACAAATCATCATTATTATAGCACGCAGACAGGATGCAATGCGATGATAGAAATCAAACTTCATTTTCAAAGATTAACTGTCCTTGTGGATGCGCATCTAAAGTATCCCACAATAGATAAACACTATATTGATCTATATCTTCGCCCTCTGGAACTTCTACACTGAAATTACTTAAAGGGATAAAACCGAGCGATCTAAAATAATCTGGTTCACCCTCTACAATAATTTCATTATAGCCAGCCTCTTTTGCTCGGCTTTCTACTGCTTCTACCAAAGCCTTGCCGATTCCATATTCTCTATAATCCTCTTTCACAGATAATGAACGTATCATTAAAGGGCGCTGTATATCTTCTTCATTTCGAATCAACTCTTGCATCATCAAAATATGACCGACGATTTCATTATCATCAGTACGCGCAATCATTTCAAAATCATGATTATAGTTAGGCAAGCGTCTTAATTCACGCAAACTATCTTCGTAATATTCCCCTTCGAAGAGCCCTTCACTATCTTTTTTGTCTTTTAAGTGTGCAATCACTGGATAATCGTTTTCTGTTACTGTACCTAGAAATATCTGCATACGTTCCCCTCCGTTATTCAGTAAAAAGTAATAAGTACATTATAACGTAACTTACTTTTTTCTCTTATTAATATGGGTTTATGCATTTTCGTCAATCGCTAAAAACCCATGACGCTCCTTTTTTGAAGAAATTATATAATATTTGTAAAATTAATGTAAATTATGTGATAAGATATGAGTTAACTAAGTCAGCATTGTCAAAATCCATTAAGGGGGCGACACACATGGTAATGAAAAATAAAGCTTATACCCTTTTAGGCATCGTGTTTATTGTATTGTGTCTAGCCAATTTTGTTGTTTTGTATAATATATGGGCAGTTCTGCCAGGCTTGATTTGTGGCATCGTCTTTTTACGCTACGGTATTCAATTCAAAAGTGCAGAAGAAATTTTAAAAACTAAAAGCAAAGAAATATAAAACATGCGATATGTCTCAAATATAGAGATATATCGCATGTTTTATAACCAAGAATAGGTTTTACAACTATCAAGCGCTCTTTTTACTAATACTTGTCCTATACATATCTTCGATTTAATTTTCTCTAATTCACCTATTGCTTTATCCGCCATTTTACCCTCTGCTGCTTCATTAATTTCACCACTAAAAGCATTAATATCCTGAAATAATAAATGCAATTCCTCTTCTATATCGCTTAATTTTTCTCTTTCATCACGGATCATCTGATCAGTCTCTTTTTTCATTTGCATTTTTAATGACATCAAGTAAGCTTGTTCTTTTGCAAATTGAACCCCTTCTTCTATAGTTTCTCCTGTTTTTCCAGTCACATCTTCAACTGTTTCTATTAATTCTTTTCTAATATACATACTTATCTCCTCTAGTTCAAACCAAACTTTTCACTTAAATCCATTTCTAATGTATGCATTTCTTTTGTATTGGTTTCTAAGTGATTGGCAAATTGTACAATTAAACTTTTAATTTTTTTCAAACTGTCTGCACTTTCCTCGAACTCTAATCCATCATAAAAGTCATAGTGTTCTGTTTTAGAAAGCTCTTGCATATAATTTTCAATATCACTTCTACTAATATACTCAAATCCGCCATTAGAAATTTTTTCTGCATATTTACTTTCTATTGCTTTAGCTTGTATTTTAGTTTCATCGATATAGTTTTCTAATTCTTTTAAAGCAACTCCAATAAATTCAACCTTACTCGGTAATTTTTTGGATATATTATATAACATCTCATAATCCATTTTTATAACAATATGGTCTCCATCGAATAGATAGGTATCCAATCCATGACCTTTAATCGTCTTGTAGTGTGTGTGTTTGTCCTGTATCGCAAATTCTTTACCAATAATGGGATGCAAAAATTCAATCGTTCCAATTAAATCTGTATTATGAGAGTAATCAATAAAACGACTAGCATATTTAGAATTATTAAAATTCTTTTTGATTTCTGGTGGTAATAGACTAAAACTATTAGGAGCTGAAAAAGTTCTGACCTGATCAAAATCGAACATTACACCCACAGGCACAATACCAGCACCACCTAAACTGTGTCCGGTACCATATTTGTACTTAAGATTATACTTTTCAATCACTGATTTGACCCAAATTGCACCTTCATCAAATTGATTAATTTTAAATGAATTTACTTTACCTATTTCAGTTTTAGGACTTTTAATTTCCACATTTTCTAAATCACTATACTTTTTTATTTTTGGGGTTGAGTAATTTATCTGTAACGGAAGCGCATTCGCCACTAAAATGTGTACATCAGCTTTAATATCCGCACCCTTATCTTCAAATAAGTTCGTTCCAGCAAAAGCAAAATACATTTCATCTTTATCTACTGAACCATCACTTCTCACTGGCGCAACAGCCATTGCTTTAAAACCATTCTCATGATCAATACGCGAAGACATTACTTTAAACGTTTGTTCTTTATGACTAATTGATACTGTGAAGTCTTTTTCGAACCCTTTTATATTATAGACTTTTGAAGATAATTCATGATAGGTTTTATCCTTTTGGTATAGTTTCATTATTCCACCTCTTTAGGTATACTTATTAATAAGTATTATACATCTTGATATTACAATACGCTATTATATTTTTTATGTATAAATAAAATTAATCTGCGAAAGGTACAATATGAAACAAAAACTATTATTCTATATCTCCATCATTATTATTTTAATATTTATAGTTTGGAAAGGATATGAATGGAAAATGCAACATGATATTGAACAAGAAAGATTTGATAAACTTAAAAATGAAATCACTCTATATTTGAAATATAATTTAAATAGCTTCAAAAGTGTTAAGTTCACTAAAACAGATATTGACCCTCTCGGTTTTTACGTTGTTGAAGGTTATGTGAATAATAATAAAGGCATGAGATTTTCCGCTAGTAAAGATGGTACTAATTCTCAATATTATGAAGGTAACATAGGCGGTAGTGAAACATTCATGAAGCTATTAAAAAAAGACAGAAAATCCATTCCTGAAATTGAAAAAGAAATTCGCAATTCCAAAAACAAAGGACTCCAATAATTAAACATTAGAGTAAATAATTGAAAAACGTCTTATAAAGCATTCAATCTAGTGGCTGCTTTATAAGACGTTTTTTGTATTATCTTGATTAATATTCTATTGTTTTATGTTTGCGACCATGCATGAAATAATAAAGCGCAATTACACCAACTAGTAATAATGCCATTAACATATAAAGGTTTCGATAGCCTACACTACCAATTAAAATGCCGAGTAACGTTGGACCAGCACCAGCACCTAAATCCGCAAAGATATAGAATGTTGAAGTCGCAAGTCCAATCTTTTCAGGTGGTGAGGCTTGAATCGCAATCGTTTGGAAAGATGGAATTAATGTACCATAACCAATACCGATGAATATAGCTGAGAATAATAACATCCAGCTGCTATGCGTCACACTTAATAACACTAAGCCAATGACGAATAGTACTAACACAGGATAAACAACTTTATTCGCACCATAATTATCGAACACTTTACCTGTAATCGGTCTGACAACGAACGTACTAAATGCGTAAACCACAAAGAAGAAACTTGCGGCAGCCGCTAAACCAATGTGACTGGCATACGAATCTAAGAATGCGAGTACGCTTGAATATGCAATCCCTACAAAGACAATGACAATAGAAATCGGTATGGCCTGTTTTTGTAGAAATTGGCCGATGCCTTTAGCTGAATTCACTTCTTTATTCTCTGCATCTACCATAGGTTGTCTAATATTAGAGATAAAGAGTGATAAAACTCCAGCAAGTAAGATACAGATTAAACATACAATGAAGTTACTTTCAAAACTGAAGCGTTGGTTGATTAAAATACCTAAGAAAGGACCAATCGCTGAAGCTACTGTTGTACTTAGTGCGTAATAGCCGATACCTTCACCTTTTCGATCTTCTGGCACAATCGTAGATGAATACGTTCCTGTTGTTGTAGAAGCCATCCCAAATGCGATACCATGGATTAAACGAACAATGATTAAAATAAATAAGCTATGAATAAGGAAATACAACGCTATGGCCACAAATGAAAAGACCAAACTTGCTAAAAGTGTCTTTTTCAAATTAAGCTGATCAATATATTTCCCAGTAAATAAACGCCCGAATAACATTCCAATAATAAAGATACCAGCAGCTAAGCCACCCATACCTTCTCCCGCATGGAAAGTATCTATTGTAAAAGAAGTAACAGTTACGATTAAGGCGTAATGAATGATATACATTAAGAAGTTAATCAATGTAATAAATATAAAATCTTTCGTCCACAAATGACGATACATATTTGTACACTCCCTCTATACGTCACAAAATTTTCAATGAAACTATTATAATCATAAATAACACTAATGTATAATGGAATTTATTAATGTTTTCATAAGCAGAACTAATGAATAAGAGGTATAGTTATGAATTTCACACAGTTATATTATGTTAAAACAATCACTGAAACAGGTTCAATTACAAAAGCAGCAACCTTATTACATATCACGCAATCCGCGTTAAGTCAGTCTATCTCTCATTTAGAAGACGAGTTAAATTTAAAGCTGTTTCAACGTCAAAAAAGCGGTACGACTTTAACACCGCAAGGCAAAGAAATATATCCCTTCATCTTAGATCTGTTAGAACAAGAATCCACACTTTACGAGAAAATTGAAACTTTGAATTCAGAAATGAAAGGGACCCTTTCAGTTGCTACAGTTCCAAGTTTATTTATGACTATCGTCCCAAGTGTAATGTCTACATTTAAAAGAGACAACCCCAATATTGATGTACAAATTACTGAAGCTGAAAATGATGAAGTTCAACGTTTAGTTGTCAGCGGAGAAGCTGACATCGGTTTATATACTATCTTAAAAGAAGAAGACTTAGACGTACGTGGTGCACGTTATGCGCCATTATTCTCTAGCGGTTTTACCGCTATTGTCCCAAGTGACTCTAAACTTGCTTACTATAAACAACTTTCACTAGAAGATATCAAAGGCTTCCCATTCATCCTATATGATCGTAACTTTTATAAAAAGAACATCCAAAATTTCGAAGAAAAGAATGGTTCAATCAACCTTTTATTTTCCACAGAAAACGTCGGTGTATTATTCAATTCTGTTGCGGAAGGCTTAGGTATCAGTATTCTGTCGGATTTAATGGTAGAAAGCACACCTTATTATCAACGCGATATGATTACTACAGTTTCTGTAGGTGCGCCATTTAATCAAATGATAGAATACGGAGTCCTTTATATGGAAGATTCCGAGAAACAAAAACAGATTTCAGAGTTCACGAAGTATTTAGTTAAAGCTGCTCATGACAACCATTAAATAATCCAAATTAAAAAGTGCTTTCATAAGATAAGTTTCAACCTACCTTATGAAAGCACTTCTTTATATATTCGTTCATTATAGACATAAAAAAACCGCGCAACTTTGCTTTGAATGTGTATCATGAACGTTACCAAAGTCGACAGCTAAATCTCGGCTACCCTACGGCACATATGATAATCCACTTAATGCTGCTTCCGTCAGGACCTGACATGATTCATGGGTTCATATTGCATAGGACCGAAATCTTCAAACACCTCGTGCTTTGGGCAGACTTCACAAGTACACACCCTAGGCAAAGTATTCAGTCTCGCATAAGCGGATTTCGAGAATAGGGAACCGCTACCTCCCCACCTAGCACGGCAAGTTATATCTTACTATATATTAAGCAGGTAATGCAAGTATTAATGATTTGTAAATCTCCCTCTTAATAAGTGCTTCATTTTCTTTCTTATCTTCTTGAGAAATCCACAAATCTGAATTCAGTCGCAATATGTTTTGCGATATTGTATTGGAATTTCGTTGTATCTTTTAAATGCACGACACCTCTGACGGTGGCAGTGTAAGGTGGATTTACTTGTCCGAAAGCTTCATATTCCGCTTCTCCAAACGCCTCAAACGTAATGGCCTTACTAGAATAACTAATCTCTTGTTTAAGTTGTTGCTCAATATATTCATAAAGCGAATTCTTCACAATCGTTTCTGTTAAACCTGGAACGACAGCTTCCACCAAGTAATCTTCATCTATAATTTTGACTCTGCCATCCATTTTACGATAACGCACAAGATGCCACAACACGGCATTGTTAGTTAAATCTAGTGCTTCTTGGACAGCAGGAACTTCTTGTGCTCGTACAGTTTCTAATAATTTCACTTCTGTTTCTAAAGTAATCCCTAAATTTTGTTGGACCTCTTTGAAACTTGTCAGCTTAGAAAATGGAAATTCTTTAACACCTTGATAAATCACAATTGAGCCTTTGCCTCTGATTTTTTGAATCATACCTTCACTGACCAATAAATTCAGTGCACGACGTACTGTTTCACGAGAAGCGTGATACATTGTGACCAAATCATGTTCAGAAGGCAGTTGTGTCCCATATTCCAACTTTTCATTTACAATTTGCGTTCTTAAATCATCATAAATCTTGGTGAATTTCTTCGGTTTCGTCATCATCGTTCTCACTCTATCCTTCATTCGTCTTAATCGTTATAGTGCCTAGTTATCCTCTTGTGCAATGACAATCGCACCATAACCTTCAATTTCTCCATCTACAATCGTACCGCGCTCTAAAACAACCTCTCCTGTTGTTTCAAGATCTTCTGGTAATAAAGCCGCTTCTTTACTAAAGTTTGCGATTACCAACCATTGTTGATTTTGATACGTACGACGATAAATCATTAATTGCTTATCATCCATATATAATGGCGTTATATCTCCATACGTTATAATATCATGTTCATGACGTAAGCGGATTAATTCACGGTATGTTTGTAAAACAGAATGTTCATTTTCAATTTCATCTTCAACATTAATATAACGTGCGTTGTCTGGAATATCAATCCAAGGTGTACCACTTGTAAAGCCAGCATTTTCAGCCGGTGTCCACTGCATAGGTGTACGTGAATTATCACGAGATTTTTGCGCAAGAATCTGCATAATACGTGCTTCTTCTACACCTTGTTCTTTTAAATTACGGTACGCGTTCAACGATTCAACATCGCGATATTGATCAATACTTGTGAAATGCGGATTAGTCATTCCGATTTCTTCACCTTGATAAATATAAGGTGTCCCTTGCAGCATATGCAGTGCTACAGCTAACATTTTCGCACTCTTTTGACGTAATTCCTCTGTTGAATCATCTCCAAAACGAGAAACAACACGGGGCTGATCGTGATTGCACCAGAAGATTGCGTTCCAACCGCCGCCTTCATGAATACCCACTTGCCATTCCATCAAAATGCGTTTAAGTGCTAAGAAATCATAATCTGCATACGTCCATTTTTCACCATTCTCATAATCTACTTTTAAATGATGGAAGTTAAACACACTATTTAATTCTTCACGCTCTGGTTTCGTATACTTAATACAATTTTCAATCGTAGTTGAAGACATTTCTCCGACTGTCATTAAGTCTTTGCCTCCGAATGTTTCTCGATTCATTTCATGAATGAATTCATGTACACGTGGACCATCTGTATAGAACTCTTTCCCAATCGCTTCAGAATCTTTGAATTCATCTTTGGAAATTAAATTGATAACGTCAAAGCGGAAACCATCTACACCGAAATCAATCCAATAATTGATCATGTCGTATAATGCTGCTCTCACTTCAGGATTTTCCCAGTTCAAGTCTGCTTGCGTCACGTCAAAAAGATGTAAGTAATATTCATCGGTTTTTTCATCATACTTCCATGCATTACCCCCAAATTTTGACTCCCAGTTTGTCGGAGGCGTACCTTCTTTTGCGGGCTTACGGAAGAAGTAATAATCACGATATGGATTTTCTTTTGATGAAATCGCTGATTTAAACCACTCATGTTCTGTTGACGTGTGATTGATGACGATATCCATCATCACTTTTAAATTATGCGCATGCGCTTCATCTAGTAAACGTCTTAATTCTTCTTTCGTTCCGAAGTCTTCATTAATATTATAGTAATCACTGATATCATAACCATTGTCATTCATCGGTGATTGATACACTGGTGTTAACCAAAGGTAATCGACACCTAAATACTCTAGATAATCCATCTTTTCAATAATCCCGTTTAAATCTCCTACACCATTTCCTGTCGTGTCATTAAATGATTTTGGATAAATTTGATAAACAACAGACTTTCTCCAATCGTTATGTTTCATAGTATGATCACCTTTTCCTCTCTCTTTATAAAAAAACAGAACACCTTTTATATGATGTTCTGTTTTTTAAACGTACGTTTTATATATCTATAATAACTTAATCTACCATTTCTTTTGCTTTTGTTTTCGCAAATTTTGAGAAGATGACTGTTAGAATGGCTGGTACAATCACCGCAATAACTGTACAAATCGCATAGACTACCCAATATTCTTTTTGGATAGAAATGATTGCGGGCACACCGCCGACACCAACGTTACCTAATACTTTGCTGGCACCGATGAAAGCACCAAGCACACCTGATGTTAAAATTGCCGCAACAAATGGATATTTTAATGGAATGTTTACCCCGAACATTGCAGGTTCTGTAACACCTAGTAAACCAGACACACTTGATGTAATCGCTAAACCTTGTTCTTTCACCATCTTACGACGTTTGTAGACGTACCAAGCACCAAGCGCTGCTGAACCTTGACAGATATTTGAAATCGCAAGAATCGGCCATAAGTATGTCCCTTTTAATGAGCTACCCATTAATTGGAAGTCCACAGCTAAGAACATGTGGTGCAAACCTGTAATTACAAGCGGTGCGTAGAATAAGCCGTAAATCGCGCCGCCTAACCAACCTGCGCGGTTGAATAAGAAAGTAACGACATCTGTAATACCTGTACCAATCCATAAAGCAATCGGTCCAATAACTAAGAATGCAAGGAACCCTGTTACTAATAATGCGATAGGGCCTACAACTAACATCTTAATTGAGTCATGAACGACTTTGTTTAAACCTTTTTCAATTTGTGCTAAAACATAAGACGCTAATAATACGGGTAATACTTGTCCTTGATAGTTTAACTGTTTTACATCTAATCCGAAGATATGCCAAACAGGAATCTTAGATCCTTCATTTAAAGCATATTGTGATACCAATTGCGGATGCATTAAGACAAGTCCTAATACTAAACCAAGTACTGGGTTACCACCGAATACACGCATACTACTCCAACCAATCAACGCTGGCAAGAAGATAAAAGCTGTTGTCGCAATCACGTTCACAATGTCTGCGAAGTCATGAATTTGCGGGAATTGTTTCACTAATGGTTGCGGACCGAATAAGTCCTCCATTGTTAAAAGGTTATAAATCCCCATTAATAAACCGGCAGTTACGATAGCTGGTAAGATTGGGATGAAGATATCCCCTAATAATTTTACGAGTCTCTGCAACGGATTACCTTTTTTCGCAGCCGCTGCTTTTACTTCATCTTTAGAAGCTCCTTCTTTACCGACTTCATTCATAAAACGTTTATATACTTCATCGACTGTCCCTGGGCCAATGACAATTTGATATTGATTATCCGCTTTAAATTGTCCTTTAACGAGCGGATTCTCGCTTAATTCATCCTTATTTACTTTATCATCATCTTTTAATACTAAACGTAATCTCGTGACACAGTGCGTCGCTGTCTCTAAGTTTTCAGCTCCCCCGATTGCTTCCACAATCTGTTTAACATCTTTATCTTTTACAGCCATCTGACTCACTCCCTTTATTTTATCTTTGAATCTATTGTACTTGTCTAGACAAGTTATGTAAAGGCTTTCATCAGAAATATTTTTAAAAAAGCGATAATCCTACAAAATGATTACCGCTTCTTCGCTAAAACACCATCACTATGGACGCTCTATAATTTGAATTAAATTACCGCAAGTATCATCAAACACCGCAAACTTTACACCATTTCCCATATCCATAGGTGCCATGGTGAACCCTACACCTTGTTCTTTTAAATTTTGATAAGTTGCTTGTACATCCTCTACATCAAACATCGTGCAAGGAATCCCTTCTTGCTTCAGACCATCTTGATAAGCCTTTGCGACAGGATGTTGATTAGGTTCTAATAATAATTCAGTGCCTTCAGGATTCTCTGATGATACAACTGTCAGCCATCTGTATTCTCCCGCAGGTTCGTCTGCATGTTTTTGAAATCCTAATACTTCAGTATAAAATTTTAATGCATGGTCTTGATCTTCCACAAAAACACTTGAAACTTTAATTTCCATATGAGTGTACCTCCGTTGTTTCGTCACTCTTTCATTCCTTAATTTTGCACAATTTAAACCTATAGTTGAACCAAACCCTATAACGTTGAAGTTATAACAGAAACTAAAAAGGCAATCATTCAACGTAACAGTTGAGTGATTGCCTTTTTATATCTATTAGTCTTGGATTTAAAAATAATGGCGGAGGAAGAGGGATTCGAACCCCCGCGAGCCGTTAAGCCCCTGTCGGTTTTCAAGACCGATCCCTTCAGCCGGACTTGGGTATTCCTCCAAAATAAGCACAAGAACTATTATATGATATTTATAAAAAGAAGTCAACATTGCTTAAAAAATTAATGTTAAGTTTTGTGAGAATGACGCAAAATTAAAACACACAGCCATTTGATTATAGCTGTGTGTTGTATTATTAACTGAATACAGTTTGTTTTTGTAGATATTTGTGTACAGCTTTCGCAACACCGCGTCCTTCTTTAATCGCCCAAACGACTAAACTTTGACCACGTCTCGCGTCACCTGCCGCAAAGATATGCGGTTGACTTGTCGCATAATCTTTATCATTCGCAACGATACTGTTACGTTCTGTTTTTAAGTTAAAATCATTCGGTACGGTATTTTCAGTACCGATAAAGCCAATTGCTAACAAGACTAAGTCAGCTGGCCAATGACGTAAAGTATCATTCATTTCTGTTGAACCATCTGGTAGTTGTCGCAATGTTTGTGTATACACACCACGTACATTACCAAGCTTATCAACGTCGTAACGCATAGAGTTTTCACCATATGCACGTGGTTCAAAACCGAATTTTTCTTCGTATTCACTATGCGCATAATCCATTTTAAAGACTGGCATAGACATCGGCCAATATGGATTACCTTCTATTTCATAACGCTCTGGTAATCTTGTGAACTGGTTGAACTGTACAATAGATTTACAGTTTTCACGTAAAGCTGTTGCGACACAGTCGGCACCTGTATCACCGGCACCGATTACAATCACATTTTTACCTTCTGCACTGATTGTCGCATCTTCTGGTTTCAATTCACCATTTAAGATTTGTGTTTGTTCTGTTAAATAATCTAAGGCAAAATGGATACCTTGTCCCATACGGCCTTCAAGCGGTAAATCTCTCGCTTGATGTGATCCAGTACAAACGATAATCGCATCAAATTGTTCATCTAACGTTTTCCGGGAAATATCGACACCAACTTCAGTATCAGTGACAAATTTCACACCCGCTTCTTCCATCAAATGAACTCTGCGACGAACAACTGCTTTATCCAATTTCATATTTGGAATACCGTACATTAATAAGCCGCCTGGTTCATGTGCACGTTCATAAACTGTCACATCATACCCCTTCGCATTTAATTCATCCGCAGCTGTTAAACCAGCAGGTCCACTTCCGACAATCGCAACGGATTGTCCTAAGCGTTTCTCTGGTACGCGCGGTTGTACCCATCCATTTTCAAATGCTTCATCAATAATCGTTCTCTCAATCCCCTTGATTGCGATCGACTCTCGATTAATTTTCATCACACACGCTTGTTCACAAGGTGCTGGACAGACACGTCCTGTAAAGTCAGGGAAGTTATTAGTTTCAGAGAGACGTTCATAAGCCTCTCTGAAATCACCGTGATAAACTAAATCGTTCCATTCTGGAATATAGTTACCGATTGGACAACCGATTGTTTGTCGTCCTAAACTTTGACCTGTTTGACAAAACGGTGTACCACAATCCATACAACGCGCACCTTGACGCTGTGCATCTTCTTTAGTGAAACGCTGCTGGAATTGAAGATGGTTCGTTAAACGCTCTGCTAACGAAAGTTCCGGCAGTGCTTGTTTGTCATATTTCATAAAACCTTTGAATTCACCCATATCTAAACACTCCTTCTTATTTCGTTAATAAACAACTGAGAATGGTCCTTCTAAGTCTGTTGCTTTACGTGTATCGTAGAAGGCATTCAAAATTGCTGCTTTAGAATTGTCTGCTTTACGTTCTTGATCTTCAATTTTATGCATCATTAATTTGTAGTCTTTTGGAATAACTTTGACAACTTTTTGAGCCACATGATCAAAATCAGCTAATACTGCTTTGGCTTTTTTGCTGTCTGTGTATTGAACATGTTCTTCTAACATGTCTTTAATAATTGAAAATTCTTCTGGTTCAGTAATGGTATCGAAATCAAGTGTTGGTAATGCATTGTACGATTTGAAGTGTTCCACATCATCAGGGAAGATGTAAGCGACACCGCCACTCATACCTTGACCGAAGTTGTCACCGACATTACCTAATACGATGACACGACCGCCAGTCATATACTCTAAACCATGATTTCCGATACCTTCTACAACTGCATGAACACCACTGTTTCTGATACAGAAACGCTCACCGGCATAACCGTTAATAAAGGCTTTACCGCTTGTAGCGCCGTAGAAGCATACATTACCGACAATAATATTTTCTTCACGTTCTTCATTTGGCGCATTAATGATAATCTTACCTCCGGATAAACCTTTACCAACATAGTCATTGGCATCACCTGTATGATGAATTGTTAATCCTGAAGGTGTAAATGCACCGACACTTTGGCCTGCATGGCCTGTAGTTTCAACATAGATTGTATCTTCGGGTAAACCTTCCGCTCCATGTGCGCGAGTAATCAAGCTGCCGGCAGTTACGCCTACATCACGTTGCTCATTGCACAACTTATATGTCCCTCTAAATAAAGTACCGTCTTGAATTGCTGCTTCAGCATCCGGAATCAATTCTGTTTGATCGAAACCTTTTTCTAAGTGATGCTGTTGCTCAATTTGTTTGAATGTCGGTCCTTCATTTTGATAAAGCAACGGTGCCACATCAAGTGAACGTGCTTTTTCATTAGCTACCGAATGATTTGCTTCTAATAAATCAGTTCGGCCAATCAATTCTTCAACAGAACGTAGACCAAGTTCAGCGAGTACTTCACGTAATTCTTGTGCAATAAAGTGCATAAAGTTAACAACGTGATGTGCACGACCGTTAAAGAGTTGACGTAAATCTTCGTTTTGTGTAGCCACGCCGACAGGACATGTATCTTTATGGCACACACGCATCATGACACAACCTAAAACAACTAACGGTGCTGTCGCAAAACCAAACTCTTCAGCACCCAATGCACAAGCATAAGCAACGTCATGTCCAGTTAATAACTTACCGTCTGTTTCTAAACGGATACGTGAACGTAAATCATTCATCATTAATGTTTGATGCGTTTCTGCTAGACCGATTTCCCAAGGCAATCCAGCATGTTGAATACTTGTTTTAGGTGAAGCACCTGTACCGCCGTCATAACCGCTGATGACGATTTTGTCAGCAAAGGCTTTGGCAACACCTGCCGCAATTGTACCGACACCACTCTTAGATACTAATTTCACAGCGATATTCGCTTGAGGGTTCGCATTCTTCAAGTCATGAATCAATTGCGCTAAGTCTTCAATTGAGTAAATATCATGATGAGGTGGTGGTGAAATCAAGCCGATACCTGGCGTTGAACCACGTACTTCAGCAATCCAAGGATAAACTTTCGTACCTGGCAACTGTCCGCCTTCCCCTGGTTTAGCACCTTGTGCGACTTTAATTTGAATTTCAGTCGCATGTTGTAAATAATCACTTGTTACACCGAAACGACCTGATGCAACTTGTTTAATTGTACTTGTATAATCTTCACCTTCTGGACCTTTCACATAACGTTCAGGGTCCTCTCCACCTTCACCGCTGTTACTCTTACCGCCAATTAAGTTCATCGCTTCCGCTAAAGTTTTATGTGCTTCGGCAGAAATTGAACCATAACTCATAGCACCTGTATTGAATCGGTGCACAATATCTTCAATCGGTTCAACCGCATCAATACTGATCGGTGTACGTGATTTGAATTTCATTAAATGACGAATACGATCAGTACGTTGGTGATTCACTGTTTTTGAATACTCTTTGAACATGTCATAGTCATTTTCACGACATGCATGTTGCAGCAACCTAATGGTAGTTGGGTTGAAAGCGTGATATTGACCTTGTTGACGCCATTGGAACGTACTGCCTGATTCAAGATGTTCTTCTTTACGACCTTGACGTTTTTTATTTTCTTCATCAATCAAATCAATCGTTAAACCAGATAACTTAGATTGAGTACCTGTAAAGTATTTATCGATGACGTCATGTGATAAACCGACTGCTTCAAAGATTTGTGCACCTTGATAACTTTGAACCGTTGAAATACCCATTTTAGACATGACTTTAATAACCCCTTCAGCTAACACGTCTGTATAAGTTTTCACTTGTACTTCAACAGGTCCGGATAATTCACCTTGTTCTACCAATGCCGCAATTGTTTCTTGTGCTAAATAAGGTACAACTGCGTTAGCACCATAACCTAATAAACAAGCGACATGGTGGACTTCGCGGATTTCTCCACCTTTCGCAACTAAACTTGTTTCTTGGCGTAAATCTTCAGTAATCAACGCCTGATGCAAGTAGCTGACTGCAAGTAAAATCGGAATCGCGTAGCCAGGTTCATCACGTAAACTGCTGTCATCTAAGACTAAAATGTCATAACCCGCTTTAACCGCTTCAACCGCTTTCTCTCTCAACACTTCTAGCGCATCTTCTAAGCTACCACTATATACTGTAGATAAATGTTTCGCACGGAATGGTCCGTTCTCTGCTACTTTTAATTGCGCTTCTGTTAAAACAGGATGTTTCAATTGAAGACGATTCAACGCATCTGTATCAGGTACAAGCAAGTTACCTTCTTTACCTAAGTATGACAATTCACTTGTTACGATTTTTTCACGATACGCATCAATTGGCGGATTCGTAACTTGTGCGAATAATTGTTTGAAGTAATTGAATAACGATTCAGGACGTTCATTCAATACCGCAAGCGGGGCATCATAACCCATCGCACCGATTGGATCTTTCTTACCACGTACTAATTCAGCCATATATTTATGAATTTCTTCACGTGTATAACCGAATTGTTTTTGTAAACGTTCAACCGTTTCAAAATCCCAACCTTTTGATTCAAACGGCACTTCCAAATCTAAATCGACTTTATGTTTTTTCAACCATGTTTCATAAGGCAACTCGCTTGCAATTTCTGCTTTCAACATATGGTTATGTACCACTTCGTGTTTATCAAAATCAACAAGTAATAAACGACCTGGATTCAAGCGACCTTTAAACGCAACATCTTCTTCCTCTACATCGATTACACCGACTTCAGAAGAGAAGATAATATAGTTGTCTTTCGTAACTGTATAACGACCTGGACGTAAGCCGTTACGGTCAGTCAAAGCACCGATTTTGTCACCATTACAGAAAGCAATCATCGTTGGGCCATCCCATGGTTCCATCATATAACTGTAGTACTCATAAAAAGCACGGACAGCACTTTGGTTAGCTTTGCTGTATTGCCATGGTTCAGGCACTAATAACATCGCAGCTTTCTCAGGTTCCATCGCAAGCGATAAAAACTCAAGCGCATTGTCGACAATTGCAGAGTCACTGCCGTCTACATCTAATACAGCATGTACTTTTGGTCGATCATTTTCATCAAAAATGGTTTCAACTAAACGTTTCTGACGTGCACGCATCCAGTTGACATTGCCTCGAATCGTATTGATTTCACCATTATGCATCAACAAACGGTTAGGATGGGCACGTTTCCAACTAGGAAATGTATTCGTACTGAAACGAGAGTGTACTAAACCTAATTTAGATTCATAATCAGGATGATTTAAATCTTCATATAATCCTTTAATTTGGTCAGAACGTAACCAACCTTTATATACAATTGTTTTCGGAGATAAACTTGTGAAGTATAGTTCCAACTCTTGTTCATCACCGTAAAATTCAATTTGTTTACGTGCGAGATATAAGCGTTTCGCCGCATCTGCACTATGATTTAAATCGATAAAGACCTGTTGAATGACCGGCATTGTTTCAGCAACATGCGGTGCAACAGCTGAAACATCCACAGGCACATCGCGATACCCGATCACGCGAAGACCTTCAGTTTCAAAATAGGCTTTAAAGATTGTTTCGTGTCTTGAACCTGCAATGCGTTCATTAGCGAAAAAGAAACCGACAGCGTAGTTACCTTCTTCAGGTAAGTCTAAGTCTGTCTGTTCTTTGAAAAATTTAAATGGAATTTCAGTCATAATTCCTGCTCCATCACCAGTCATCCCGTCAGCACCGATTCCCCCACGGTGATCCAAACGGCGCAGCATTTCTAGTGACTTAATGACAATATCATGCGATCGTAAATTGTCCATGTTTGCATAAAATCCTATGCCGCAAGCATCATGTTCGTTTCTTGCATCGTACAAACCTTGATTCTGCTCATTTACCATGCTTGCTCCTCCTTTAAATATGCGTTGTATGAATTTTCAGATTATTATCGATAACTATTATAATATAGGAGGGTATTCTTCTGTTCAATTCAAAAATTAGATGATATCATTCTAATAATTAGAACATTAAGTGTGGTGCAGAAAATCATGGAATTTAAACAACTTAAATACTTCATTGAAGTTGCTAAAAGAGAACATTTATCTGAAGCTGCTTTAGAACTGAACATTGCGCAATCAGCCATCAGTCGCCAAATTTCACAATTAGAAGAAGAGTTAAATACAAAACTATTCAGAAGAGAAGGCAGAAATATTTATTTAACCGAAGCTGGTCAACGCTTTATGACCCAAGCAACGAAAATTGTCGAACAAACTGAACAAACTTTAAATATGTTTCGACACGAACAAGAAGCTGAAGCTAAACGTATTAAAATCGGTTATGTCGAAAGCTATGTCTCACAACTCTTAACTTTACTCATACAAAAATTTGAAAAAGAACATACAACAACACTCCTCCCTATGAGGCAATCAAATAAAACATTATTAAAATCAACTCTGAATCGTGATTTAGATGTAGCATTTGTTGATTTAACTTCTTCATTAAAGAAATATAATGAAATTGAAATCATACCGTTATTCGAAGATAACTATCAATTATATGTGCCAAAACAAGATCCATTAACTGCGACAGTCAATCCGCCTTTAAAACAACTGAATACACAACCGATATTTTTAATGGCAGATTTACCTCAGCCACTGATACATCTTCTTGAAAACACAGCGAAATGTACTACATATCGTATTTCAACTGAACGTTTAGCAAACTATTTATTGAGACATCATCGCGGTTATGTCATTACACCACAATATATTGCTTTACCAGAAAGCGAACAGTTTGTACGTTTAAGCCTAGCGCACACAGAACTCAAACGAACGTTAAGCGCAATCGTCAGAAAAGATAATCATAAACCAGAACTGACTGCTTTACTCAAAGAAATTACTACCCTGCTTTCTCATACTTCGGTTTATCATTAAAATGAACAATAATATTCTGTTCTTATTAAAACCTCTACGACATGTCGATATAATTCGGCGCACCGTAGAGGTTTCTTTGTTTGTTAATTTTGACTCTTAAATCATTTGAATTTCTATTAAACAAACGCTTCCAAAAATGACTACTTTATTATAGATTTAAAGTTATAATACAAATAAAAGATAGAAAGGAACTTTTCAATGCGTTACAAACTTAAAGAAAAAGATTTATTAGAATGTTTGAAACTTCATCATCCAGAACATGAATTTAAAGAGGGACGCTTACTCGTCGGTCAAAACAAACGTAACAATTTAGAAATTTATTATTTAGGAGAAGAAGATTTTTTCGCAGTGGTGACGGTTGATTTCTTCACTTTTGATTTCCTTGAAATAGCACTCGTAGACAAGACAAGCATTGATGAAATTTATTTGAAAGATGGTTTGCTGTATAGAAAAATGTTTGTGAAGGTCGGCGATGAAATCGTGAAATATAGTACATCTCGAATGTTGCTCACGGACTTCCAACAAGCACATTATAATAAGTTCATTGACGGACAAAAAGAACGTGTTATTTATAAAGATGGAAAGTTTTTGTAAAAATAATATATTTGAAATCATTGGCATTCTGCTTCCATTAAGCTTATAATCACGTTGTTAATATTTGATTGAGAATCTTAGAAAGGGTGACGATTATGTCATTCAAACAAAGACTGCATCAGCCGTTTTCTTGGGTGTTGATCAGCTTTGCGGTTATTTTTATCGCAAGTCTGCTATTCACATTATTTAATGCCCGTTTTTACCACATGCCTATTGGTGAAATTACAAAAATTCATCACCAAAAGTCGGTTGATGTAACGGATGAACATCATAATCAAGATACAAAATATACGGAACAGCTTAACTTCAAAGTATTAAATGGAAAGTTCGAAGGTCAAACCGGAACCATTAAGCACACTTATTATCAATCACAAGTGGACTCTGAAAAGTTTCATGTGCATAATAAAGTGCTGTTACATATTAATAAGCATCCGAATGATGCGACGATTATAGAAAAGAAACGCGATACATTAGTGGTAGCCATCACTGGTATCTTCTTACTGATAGTATTATGGGTTGGCCGCAAAGTCGGCATACAATCAATTTTATCGCTGATTATTAATAGTGGCGCTATCTTAGGCGCCATTGCGATTCACAATGCGGTACCCTCAGTCAGCCTCTTTTGGTTAATGAGTTTGGCAGTGATACTAGCAACTGTCATTACATTACTGTTAGTCACAGGTTGGCATTGGCGGACACTCATTACCGTTATCAGCACTCTATTCGGCACCTTTATTTGTGTCGGTATTGCAGAGTTGGTGATTCAAGCTACAGGCGGTTCTGGTATTAAATATGAAACGATGGATTTACTGACATTACCGCCTAAAGAAGTCTTTATGGCTTCAGTAATTGTCGGTACATTAGGCGCTGTGATGGATGTAGCAATTACTATCGCAAGCGGTATGTATGAAATCAAAGAACGTACACCTGCGATTGATTTAAAAAGATGGGCACTAGCCGGCCGACATATCGGCCAAGATATTATGGGTACGATGACTAACATCTTACTCTTCTCTTATTTAGCAGGCAGCTTGCCGATGATGTTGATCTATTTAAGAAACGCCAATACGATTACCTACACTATTTCTATGAATTGGTCATTAGAAATTGCACGTGCGCTCATTGGCGGAATTGGTATTGTGTTAACGATACCTGTCACGATTTTATTAATGGAACTCTGGGTGAAAGTAAGGGGTGAGCAAACATGAATGCGGTAGTTATTTTAGCCTTAATTCTTTTGATTTTAATGATCATCTTCGGTGGTAAAAAAGGCGCCATTTCTTACGCCATGTTATTTCTGAACTTTGTCTGTGTATTGCTTGCTTTGATTGCGATTGTATTGCAGTTACCCATTCCGATTATCGCTTTAATCTTCTGCATAGTAGTCGCAAGTTTGAACTTATTTGGTTTAAATGGCAATAATGTTAAAACACAAGCTGCCTTTTATAGTACTTGTATTACGACACTTGTTTTATTAAGCGCAATATATCTAGCCGTGGCATTCGGTCATTTACAAGGGTTTGCGGCCGAACAACAAGACGAAACCTACGTTTACTCTATGAATATCGGTATTAACATGGTTCAGTTTATGGTCTTCACCACCTTGCTTGCGGTCATTGCGGCAGTAGTAGACCTTGCCATAACAATCAGTTCACCAATGTATGAATTAAGCGAAACGAACCCTGAATTGAATCGACGAGAATTGTTTAAGTCAGGCATGCGCATAGGCAGAGAAATTTTAGCTACTTCCGCAAATACCATTTACTTAGCATATTTTGGCGGCCAATTAACGTTATTCTTTTGGTTCTTTAAATTGAATTACTCTTTCGGCCATATCATTAACTCTAAAATATTCGCACAAGAATTTGTTTCTATCCTATTTGGAGGCATCGCGGTCGCGATGAGTATACCGATTACCGCCTGGATAACTGCTTGGCTAATCAAACGTCAAACAAAAGTTAAAGTCGTTCAGACTACACAAAACTAAGGTGAGTCAATCTATCGTCATACATTTTGCGCAATGTTATAATGTGTAGGTATCTAATCAGGATAGGAGGTTTATTTTTCATGGCAAAACAACCTAAATCAAAATTACGTCGTTTATCTAATACGTTAAATATTGTCGGTTATGGTATTGAAGCTTATAATGCTTATGCCTATGATTCTAAAAATCGTAAATTATCAAGCATCGGTTTAGCGATTAACGTCACAGGAGGCATTCTTGATTTCTATACAGCATTAAAATCAGGACGCTTCCTTACAAAAGTATTCTCTTTCGCAAACTTGGCAACAGTCGTTGTCACTTCTTATAACCGCTTCAAATCATTAAAATCAAAATAAATTTAAAATGAAGGCTCTATTTTATGTCACTTGGATATAAAATAGAGCCTTCATTTTTTCGATGATACAACTTATTCCACTTATTCTATTTGAAGTTCCACTGAATTAAATCGCTGTCTTTGGTAGTTATGACAACCTATTCATCCAACTTAACACACAAAGTTTCACTTTCATTCAACTAATTTGTCCAATCTATTACAACTGATTATCAATTCATTTTTTAATAGCTTTAAATACAGATTGTGCAAGACTTTTCTTCAAAAGACTGCTATAATCGGTGGTAAATAGAGATATATTTCAATAGTACTTCTGCCTATCGACACAGTTTAGTATGCAGCAACACCTAGGAGGTAACAACATGAAACTTCAAATCACTGACGAAGCATTGAAATGGTTTAGAAACGAATTAGACTTAGAGCCAGGAGATAAGGTCAACTTCTACGTACAAGCTTATGTACACACTGGTTTACATGAACATTTTACAACTGCATTCAAGATTGAACCGCATGACAAAAACGCATCTGTATCAGTTACAGTCGACCGCATCACATTCTATATCAACGATTCTGATGAATGGTTCTTCAAAGGGCTAGACTTATTAGTAGATTACAACTCTGAAACAGATGAAATTGAATACAAAAGCACAAAACTATAAAATAACGAGAGGTATTGGTATAACCAGTTCCTCTCGTTTTTCATATTAAAAACCCAGAGGCCTATCCACCTCTGGGTTTAACATCCAAATTAATGAATGAAATTATAATAGCCGACTTGGCTTGCTGGAATTGTACGGTAAGTTGTGTAACCTGGGTTGCCTGTAAAGTTCATTTCAGACACCAATACACTGCCGTCACCATTAATACGTTCTACGAAAGCAACATGGCCGAAGTAACCTGCATCTGATTGTAAGATTGATCCTACTGTCGGGTTACGGTCTACTGTGTAACCATCTGCACGTGCTGCGTTGTCCCAATTGTATGCATGCCACCAGTAAGTACTGATTGGTTTGCCGATTTGAGCACGACGGTTAAATGTATGCCATGTACATTGACCCCAGTCGTATAAATTAGAGTGATTGAAAACTGGTGAATAGTATCCACCTGTTGATGTTGATACACCTGGTGATGGCGAATTTGTATTCGCTGCAGTTGTACCTGTCACTTTTAATTTTTGGCCTGGATAAATAAAGAAGTTATTCAAACCATTTAAACTCATAATGTTTTGGTAAGTTGTACCGTATTTAGATGCAATCAATGATAATGAATCACCTGGTTGCACTGTATATACTGAACCACCTGAAACACGTGTCGTATTAGAAGTTGTCGTACTGTTAGATGCTGTACCTGACACCTTCAATACTTGTCCTGGATGAATTAAGAAACCGTTTAAACCATTTAATCGCATAATATTTTGGTAAGTTGTACCGTATTTAGACGCGATTAATGATAATGAATCACCCGGTTGTACTGTATAAGTTGAACCACCTGACACAGATGATCCACCTGAAGTACGTTGACTGCTTGTATTAGCAGAACCAGCTACTTTTAAGACCTGATTCGGGAAGATTAAGTTTGAACTTAAGTTGTTTAATGATTTAATGTTCGCAATTGACGTATTATGACGTTGAGCAATTGACCATAAAGAGTCACCAGCTTGGACTCTATAAGTCGTAGCTGCATCTGCAGCTCCAGCTGTTGCGATAGCGGAAACCGCACTTGTTCCTACAACAGCAGCAATAATTTTCTTTTGCAATGGAAATGCCTCCTGACAATAGTATATTCTCTCTTTCAGTCTTGAATCTTCTGTTCTGCCCCAACAGAAGTTCAATAACCGTTTTCTCTCTTTTCCACCTATACACTTAATTATTATACACATCATTGAGCAAGGCTATATTATTATTAGATGACATTTGTATTACAAAAGATTCTTTTAACTTTTTTAAATAGTAATGTAAGCGCTTAACTTATTGATGTAATAGCTTTGTGTAGACCTAATAATCCTGAATCTCATACTATTCGTATCTCTTCTATTTAATACATTTTTGAAAGATTACAGCCTCATAACGTATTCAAAAACCTACTTTTCAAGAAGACTTTCTATCCTTTATTATCCAATACAAAGCTTCATCATATTAATCACACAATTTGATTAAATAATTTACAAAATTAACAAAAAGACAATACCCCTCTACAACTTTCATTGATAAGATAGTGTTGTATGCATGACATGCATATATAACTTCATACGAGATATAGAAAAGGAGGCTCCTCATGCACAAGCTACTTATCAGAACCTGCTTCTTAGTTGCGATGTTGTTCATGGTATTCAGTTTCACAAGTTTCGCGGCAGAAACAACGCAACCTGAAACTAATACAACAGATGTAAAAGTCGAACAGCCGGCACCGACACCTGCATCTGACACAACAACGCAATCAACACAAGCACCTGTACCTGTCCAATCATCAGCTTCACCAGAACAACCTGCAGAAGATGTTGCGTCAAAGACTGATTCAAATGAACCGGCAGTGACAACAGAACAGGCACCTACAGATAAAACAACACCACCGGCAACACAAACACAGACGGTTGAACCTAAAACAGAAGCAACCGTTCAATCAAATGAACCAGCGCAAAAGACAGCACCTTCAACTGAAGCTACTCCAGATACAACACCAGCTGTAACTGAACCTAAAGCAGCTGAACCGGCACCTACAACGACACAACACACGAAAATTCTTCACACGAACGATATGCATGGACGTATCTTAGAAGAAGACGGACGTGTCATCGGGATGGCTAAATTAAAAACAGTCAAACAACAAGAAAATCCTGATTTAATGTTAGATTCTGGTGATGCTTTCCAAGGCTTACCAATTTCAAACAATACGAAAGGTGCAGACATGGCAAATGCTATGAACGAAGTAGGTTACGACGCAATGGCAGTCGGTAACCATGAATTTGACTTCGGTGTTGAACAAGCACAAAAGTACAAAGAACAATTAAACTTCCCTATTCTTTCCGCAAATACATATAAAGATGGGAAGCTTATGTTTGACCCTTACACAATCGTGAACAAAAATGGGATTAACTACGGCATTATCGGTGTGACGACACCAGAAACAGCTGTCAAAACACACCCAGATAACATTAAAGGTGTCACATTTACAGAACCGATTCCTGCTGTCCAAAACATCATGAATCAAATTAAAGCTCAAACAGATATCTTTGTTATTTTATCCCACCTAGGCATTGATCCTTCGACTAAAGCAGAGTGGCGCGGAGATACACTTGCGGATACACTCGCACGTGACCGTCGTTTCTATGACAACGAAATCATCGTATTAGACGGCCATTCTCACTCAGTTATTGAAAATGGCAAAATTAATCGTAATACTTTACTAGCACAAACAGGAACAGCACTCGCTAATATCGGTAAAGTTGAATTCAATTATCAAAATGGGACTATCTCTAACTTGAATGCTTCATTAATCAACGTTAAAGATACAGCAGATGTTACACCAGACCCTGTTTTACAACAACAACTTGATGAAGCTAAAGCGAAATTCGAAGCTCAAGTTTCAGAAGTAATCATTCCTAATAATACAATTCAATTCCAAGGTGAACGTGATGACGTGCGCAGACACGAAACAAACTTAGGTAACGCAATTGCGGACAGTATGGAAGCATACAGCCAAAACGGCTTTTCCCATCCTGCTGATTTCGCAGTCACAAATGGAGGCGGAATCCGTGCTTCTATCGACAAAAACCAAGATGTTACACTAGGCGATATCATTACTGTCTTACCTTTCGGCAACACGATTTCACAAATCCAAGTCAAAGGGACAGATGTCGAAAAAATGTTTGAACATAGTTTAAGCGCACCTGTTGAAAATGGACAATTAGGCGCTAACGGCGCGTTCTTGCATATTTCTAAATCAATTCGTGTTTATTACGATATTAATAAAGCACCTGGCGAACGCGTGTTAAAAATCGAAGTATTAAACAAACAGACACAACAATTTGAAGCGTTAGATCCTAACCGTACTTACTACATGACTACAAATGACTTTACCGCTTCAGGCGGCGACGGTTACGACATGTTAGGCGGTTTACGTGAAGAAGGCGGCTCTTTAGATAAAGTCTTCTCAGATTACTTAAGAGAAGCAGACTTATCACAATACGACACTGACAAAATCAGCCGTATTATCAACGGTCAACCACCTGTGGCACAAACAGAGGAACAAGCAGATACAGAAACACAACCAGCAACTGGCGATACTGCACAACCAGCACCAAATACAACAACACCAGCAGTACCGACACAACCAGCATTACAACCTGTCGCAAGCACACAAACAACGCAACCAACAGCTTCAACTTCAAATGTAATTCCGTTCCCTGCAGCTACAACAACAGCACAAGCAGGTACATCACAAGTTAATACGTCACAAAACAGCGCATCAATGACAGCACATCAAACAACTACAGCACAGGTTAACTCAGCTGTGACAAACCTAGAGACAATTCAGTCTCATCTAACAACAAAAGCTTCAAATGTTTACCCATTGCATGCCAACCATGCACAACAACAAGCTAAAACAGCTTCAACTACGAAAAATGACTCAAACACTGAACAGACTTTACCGGATACAGGAAGCAATGATCTTCCAGTATGGCCAATCGGTTTAGTACTGACAGGTTTAGGTGTGGCATATATCTCACGCAAACGAGATCATGCGGCATAAAAAACACAGCACAACTTCTGATTTTTCAGAGGTTGTGCTGTTTCTTTTTCTCACTTATGATTTTACTGTTTTCATCTCATAACCGTATGACTATTCAAATGTCTGAATCGTCATTTCAGGAATTCCAAAGTACTTTTCTAAGAATGCTTGATAATTATCAGGCGTTGTATCTTGAACAGTCTTCTCACCATTGACCAATAATGTTAAATGATTTTCAGTCAACGTATTACGTCCGACTTCGGTTGCTATTGTGATCAATAAACCTTGCACAAAGATAGAATCTGGACTGGATTGGTTAAATTCAATGCCATCTTTAAAATCATCTAATTGTTTCGGCTCATTTAATACACGATAACTAGTCTGCCATTGATGATTATCATTAGACCATTTTTCAATATCATAATGTGTCTCATCGACGTGATGCACACGATAACTGCCTGTCACGTCCTGCATACTCGTTTCATCCATCGGCAACGCAAACTTCGGCATATCTCCAAAACCGACATCTACAACATACGGTACACCTTCAATTACGACTTGAAGTGACATATGCGAACCTTCACGCGCCCACCCTTTTGGACTTAACACAGTTGCAGATAATGCCTTCACTTCAAAACCTTTATATTCCAGATAATGTTTAAAGAAATAATTCATTTCATAACAAAAGCCTCCACGTTGTTCATCAACAACTTTATGCATCATCGCTTCATCTGTTAACGCAAGCGGCCAGCCATTTTGTACATTGATATTCTCAAAGGGTACATGCAGCGCATATTGTCTGATATAGGCATTTAATGTTTCTAAACTTGTATCATGGTATTGATCAGTATCTATTTCTAAATATTGTTCTAGTCTTGCAAAATCCACCATACTTTATCTTCCCTTTCTATATATTTTGTTTTATTTGTTTAATATGTTTAATAGGCGTAGAATTAAATCGAAATTATTACGATTAAAGAGAAAGGAGTCGTTTTAGATGCATTACTTTAATTTTGATGCGTTACTTACACCGCATGAACATCAACAAAGACAATCTTTAATTCGAGAGATTGTTAAACAACCGACTACTCCCCCTGCATTTACAGACGCTTATCAAACATTACTTGATAAACATGTGATTGTTGTACAAGACCACCTTATCACTTGTCTCTATCCTTTTGCGACACATCCAACTTCATTTAAAGTTCAGCTTTCAGATCATACCACTGTCTATGCGATGTGTGCGATTGATGCATTAGGCATTCACTATGCCTTGAATGAACCGATTCATATAGAAGCACAATGCGCAGAAACGAAAGAACCGATTCAAATCTCACTTAAAAACGGTCAACTTAACACTGAGAATCCAGCTATCTATGTATTATTTAAAAACTTATGTTCAGAAACACAGTGTGCAGACAGTTGTTGTCCTGAAATTCAATTTTTCATCAATAAAAACGCATTAGATCAATACTATCACACACATATCAATCAAAATATTGCGGTCGAAAATCATACAACTTATCACGCTTTACCACTTACTGAAGCAGATACGGTTGCTAAAGAGATTTTCGAAATTCGCGAAATCAATGAATAGCAAATTGCTTAAATAATAAAGGTGCCTCTCCGACTTGGAAGGCACCTTTATCTATACATCTTTATATGAAATTATTTTTGTAATTGGTCTAAAGCTTGTTTTAAATCAGCGACTAAGTCTTCTGTATCTTCAATACCAACAGATAAACGGATTAAACCGTCTTCAATACCTTCTTTTTCACGTACTTCTTTTGGAATAGAAGCGTGTGTCATTAGAGCAGGTACTGAAATTAAACTTTCCACTGCACCTAAGCTTTCAGCTAATGTGAAGTATTCTGTTTCACGAATCACTGCCTTTGCGGCATCAATATCAGAAACTACAAATGACACAACACCTGTATGACCTGATGCTTGGTTTTCATGTACATCGTGATTTGGATGACTTTCTAAGCTTGGATGATATACTTTTTGAACATTAGGGTGTTCCGCAAGCATTTTCGCAACTGCCACTGCACTACGGCTGACTTGTTCCATACGTAAACCTAATGTTTTAATACCACGAATTAATAAATAACTGTCTTGTGGTCCAAGCACACCGCCTGTTGAGTTTTGAATGAAGCCAAGACGTTCAGCTAAATCTTCATCGCTTGTTGCGAGTAAACCACCGATAACATCACTGTGGCCACCGATATATTTAGAAGCAGAATGTAAGACAATGTCTGCACCTAATTTTAATGGATTTTGGAAATAAGGAGACATGAATGTATTATCCACTACAGAAATTAAATCATGCTTTTTCGCAATTTCTGCTGAAGCTTTAATATCCGTCACACGTAATAATGGGTTAGATGGTGTTTCAACCATTAACATTTTTGTTTCTGGTTTAATCGCTGCTTCAATTTTTTCAACTTCTGTTGTATCTACAAAGTCCGCATCAATACCGAAGCGATTGAACACTTTTGTCAACACTCGGAATGTACCGCCGTAGACATCAGAATTCACAACGATGTGATCACCTTTATCTAATAACATGATAACTGCAGACATCGCGGCTACACCTGAGCCGAATGCGAAACCAAAATGTCCATATTCTATATCTGCAATCGCACTTTCTAGGGCAGCACGTGTTGGATTACCGCTACGTGAATATTCATAACCCTCACGCAAATCCCCGATATCATCTTGTAAATAAGTGCTTGTTTGATAAATCGGTGTCGTTACCGCACCTGTATAATCATCTGTTGTATGGCCGCCATGTACCATTTGTGTTTTCTTATTCATAAATCTTTAACTCCTTTACGCCTTATTTTTTTCCCGAATAATTAAAAATCGATTTAGACATATAACGATCACTGCCGTCTGGGAAGACTGTGACAATCGTTCCTTTGTCTATACGTGCTTTAATTTCTAATGCACCTTGTAATGCAGCACCTGAGGAACTGCCTACTAACAGTCCTTCTTGTAGCGCAAGTTGTTTTACATTATGAAAGGCATCTTCATCTGTAATAGTTAAAATGTCCGTTACTAAACCTTTATCTAAGAAGCCCGGCCATTTTTCAGAACCGATACCTTCTGTGTCATGCAGGCGTTTTTTACCACCGTTTAACACTGACCCGACAGGTTCAACAATGACATTTTTAACACCGTGTTGTGCTAATACTTCGGCAGTTCCTGTAAATGTTCCGCCTGAACCAACACCTGCCACAAAGTAATCTACTTTCGGCAATTCTTTTAAGATTTCTTGTGCCATCGTATCTCGATACGCACCTGGATTATCTTCTGACTCAAACTGATTCGTATAATACGCACCATGTTCAGCCGCATAATCACGTGCCGCTTGTTGCGCACCTAACATACCGCCATTTTGCGGTGTACGAATTACTTTTGCTCCTAATGCTTCCATAATTGAAATCTTTTCTGCCGCAAAACCGATCGGCGCATAAATCACACATTGTAAACTATAGTGGTTCGCCGCAATTGCTAAGCCAATACCCGTATTGCCTGCTGAGGCTTCCACTATTGTGTCACCGCGCTTAATTTGTCCACGTTCCATTGCTTGTTCAATTAAATATTTGCCTAAGCGGTCTTTTACACTGCCGCCAGGGTTGAATTGTTCTAGTTTTGCATAAATTGATACTTTATCATCACTGAACGACTCTAATTTAACCAAAGGTGTATTGCCGATTAAATCAAATCCAATCATAGATGTCCTCCCCGTGAAATGCATGATGACAGGCCCGACTCCTGTTTCCCCATCATTCATTCCCATTATTCCTATCGTACTGGTATGAATTATAGCGCAATGCAGTTGTAAATGCAATTTTCTCTTAAAGTGTAACTTAAAAATATTGATGTAACTTCATTGTGTCTATTCACAAATAATCAAAATAAAATTAAAAGTTAGGAGAGGATGCAACGTGCTTCACACGCACAATACTTTTAAAAACTTCATACAAACTATTTTTCTAGCAATTAAATGGATTATCATATCAATACTACTCATGAGTGCTTTTATGTATAGCTTATTATTTGCGACTGATCACTTTGAAAATCCGATAACACTATGTGTACTTTATATTATTATTCCGATACTCGTTTTATTCGTTTATCAGTATTATTTGAAAATATGTCATATACCTTCTTTATTCAACCCCAAATACGTTCAATCAACAAAATTAGGTTGGTCTATCAAATTTTCCTTGATTACTGTTTCCTATTTTTCCACAAGTATTCTAAGTAGACTTGTTTACACAGGCGAGTCAGAGAATCAAAGGATTTTAAAAGAGCAAGCTGTTGATTTTCCTTCTTCATTTCTTGGTACTAGTTTTAATGCACCTATCATAGAAGAAGTAATATTTAGAGGTATGCTTTTTATCATTATTTTAACCGCCACTTCTTTTCTGTTTAACGAAACTAACCGCAAATCCATGTTTTTGAGAATGGCAATTTATGTAACACTTTCTACAATCATTTTCGGCTTTCTTCATGTGGTAGTCTCAGGCGATTACCAGCATGTTTTCCCTTATTTAGTTCCAGGATTCATTTACAGTATCGTTTTTGCATTAACTAGAGATATCAAAATCACTATCTTACTGCACATACTTAATAATTCTAGCGTTCACCTCTATGAATATGGCTATGAACAAATTAATGTTGTTATTAATATCTTGTTAGTTTTAACTTCACTTATAGGGTTACTTGTCTATCTTAAATCTGATGACTTTAAACAGTTGCGTCATAAGTGGAAGCACCACCAATATATAAAGCTAAAGCGTAAATTCAATAAGGTGGAGACTCCATAAAATTTACTGGATACATTCTCAAATTAAGTTAGATATTGAGGCTAAATAGTAAAGAATTCCCGCTGCATGCATGATGCAACGGGAATTTTCTTTTGTGATTCATTTTATTTTAATTAAAGAATTGGATGACGAAAACTAAGAGTATTACCACAGGCAAGACATATTTAACTAAGTAATACCAAGGCATAAAAATTTTCAAACGATCATTACCAAATACTGATTTCAGGTCTTCTTTTTTCAATAATTGACCGACAAATAAAGTCGTCGCAAGTGCGCCTAAAGGCATTAAAATATTAGAAACTAAAAAGTCCATATTGTCGAAAATCGTACCCGCTAAAAAGTGTACATGACTTAATGTACTAAATGATAAAGTTGCTGGGATACTGATAATAAAGACTAATATACTGCCGATTAAAGCTACTTTACCACGTTTACGGTTGTCATTCTTAGTAAAGTTAGACACATTCAATTCCAGTAATGAAATGGATGATGTTAACGCTGCGAATAAGAATAAAATCAAGAAGATGAAATAAAATCCTGGACCAAAGCTCATTTTCTCAAATACATGCGGCAGTACTTTAAAGAGTAAGCCAGGACCTTCTTCTGGTTTATAACCAAACGCATTGATTGCAGGGAAGATCGCTAAACCTGCAAGTAAAGCCACAATAATATTCATAATTACAATGGATAACGCAGAAGTTTTAATCGTCATTTCTTTAGGGGCATAACTTGCGTACGTAATCATCCCTGTCGTTCCTAATGAGAGGGCGAAGAATGATTGGCCAAGCGCAAAGAGAATACCTTCCATAGATAGCTCTTCCATACGTGGTTCTAATAAGAAACGTACACCTTCAGAAGCACCTTCTAATGAGAGTGAACGTACCACAATTAATATTAAAAAGATGAACAGCAAAGGCATCATAACTTTAGATGCTTTCTCAAGCCCATGCTCAACACCTAACATAACAATTACCATCGTCACTAAGATAAAAGAACCTTGTCCTAACATGGTATAAAGCGGACTTGAGATGACTTGTTCAAATTGAATACTGCCAAGTGTCCCGTCTCTTAGTCCTATTATCTGCATCGCAACTTGTGCGATATAAATCATAATCCAACCACCAACAACGCTATAGAAACCAAATAAGACAAAGACAGCGAGGTTACCGCTCCAGCCGATAACATTTGTCCATTTCTTATTTGATAATTTACCGAAAATAGCGGTTGTATAAGTTCTTCCAAGCTTACCGATTGTAAATTCCATAATGAGTAACGGCAAGCCTATAAAAATTGTAAATATTAAAAACATAAGTAGAAACGCACCGCCGCCATAGATACCAGCCATATATGGGAATTTCCACATGGCCCCTAATCCGATGGCCGAACCTGCGCTTGCTAAAATAAAACCGGTTGAGGTTTTCCACTGTGATTGTTTCGACACGCTGCTCATCCTTTTCTGTTATTTTCAGGTTAAAAAAACTAATTTACTTTAAAGCGTTAAAGCGTTCATGTAAGTAAGTATACTATAACACAAATATAGCAATCCCTCAACTAGCAATTAAACAGAATATCTTGTTGTAACCTTGTCATCATAGGCTTTCTCATATATTTTCGATTTTTTCTATCCCGTATCTCTTAAAGCTACTTAACATTGCTTATGCATTCATTTTCAACTCAAAATGGCATAAAAAAAGATTACCCTTTTGGATAATCTCATCTTGCTTTAAAGTTATGATGGGTATGAACTTATTTGAGTTCCAACAAAGCGTTCAATGTTGATTCAACATCTTTTTCCATAGTATATCTGCGATAGCTTAATTCATCAAAGTAATTAACGAAAGTTGTTCTGATAAAGCCGCTTTCCATGATACCTAACATTAAATCTTTAAACTCTCTGATTGGCATTGAAATATCATTAGCTTCATAATATAGTTCTAAAATACGACTCAATTTACTATGCAGCGTAGCAATACCTTGATACAGTTGTTCTTTAAACTCATTTGGTGCTTGGTTAAATTGTATATACATACGTAAATAACTGATGTTAGGTTTAAAAACCATATCTATGATAAATTGACGTAAGTTTTCTAAAGTACGTTGCGATATATTTTCTTGTAAGTCTAAGATTCTATTAAAATATTGGATAATTCTATTTGAACATGCTTCATAAATATTAGCTTTACTTGGGAAATAATAGTATAAGCTCGCTTTTTTTATAGATACACTGTTGGCTATTTCTTCTAAAGTACAACCATAGTATCCTTTTTTCGCAAATAGCTCAATCGCGTTGTTGACTATTTCGTTTTTCATAACGAAATCCCTCCAATTCATCTTTCTCTTCTTCTTGGGTGGAAATATCTATTTTTCAGGGTAATTAGTTTTTGTTTGTTGATTTACAATCGAATACTCTATATTTAACTATCACAGTCAACACACGGTTCGAGTGTTCGTAGAAAATTTAATAGTAAAAGTACTCTTATGGCCATCTTATCATATACGAACACTCTGAAAAAAACATTATCTTGTATGATTTTACGCTACTTTCGTTGTTAAGTAAAACGGTTTCACAAAAATTCATTTTAATCTTACATAAAATTAATGATTTTTTCTATGATTTTTTGTTTCTCTGTGCTTCTTGTCATTAAATGACCTGAATCCTCAAAACATCCAGTTTCAATATCCGATGCATGAACCAACTTTTTAGCGATGCTATCTACACTTTCCTTATACGAAACATCATCTTTTCCACCGTATAATAACAGCGTCGGTGCTTTGATTCTGCCAAGCTCATTCATGGTTTGATTCACAAACGCTTCAAAATGGGCGGCACCCTCTTGATAAGCAGGCACATATGCCATTTCTTCTGCTTGTTCCTCTTCAGTACAACCAATATAGTATTGTAGTCGTGTACCATAATGGTTCAATCTGCTTAACACACCTTCTGCAGATTTATGATAAGGCACTGACATCCCAATCACACGATCTACGTCAAATTGTTCAGCTATTTTTAATGCAAAAATACCACCTAACGACACGCCAAGAACAGTGATTTTACGGTATCCCTTTGCATGTAGAAAACCATAAGCCGCTTCTGCATCTTCCCACCAATCTCTAATATCATATTGTACGAACTCAGAAACAGGCAGACCATGCCCCCTATAACAAGGCGCATAACAGGTATAACACTCTTTATGTAATGCTTCTGCTACTTCTTTGACATCTTGTACAGTCCCAGTAAAAGAATGCAACAACAACACCGCTTCATCTCCCCCTTCCAAAAAGAGATGTTTCGGTGCTTTCACCTTCAACATACTTACTCACCTCCAACACATTCGTATTAATTCTATTATAGGTTCTCTTTCCTCTTTATTTCCACCTTCAATTAAACGCCATTAAATATTGTAAAACTCTTAACAAAAAAGACTAAGAACGTTTAAAATTTGTTCTTAGTCTTACACCGTTATGTTATTTATTTAAGATGTGCCATCGCGCTTTCTTCTTGTTGAATGCGTACATATAGTGAAACTGCATACGGAATAAGCAGTACACTTACTGGATAAGCTTGTGTTAATAAAATCACACCGATTAATTCAGGAATAATATTTAAGAAGTAATTGGGATGTTTAACGAATTTAAAGAGCCCTGATTTTACAATATGATGTTCTTTAAGTATGTAGACCTTCAACGTCCAAATTGGACCTAGTGTACGAATGACCCAAAACAACATCACATAACTGACGATCAGTAATACGAGGCCAATTTGTGATACTACATTAAATGCGGGTTGAGCGATTGTCGCATAAACAAAGCTGGCCACATAAATTAAAATATGTAATAACGCAAGATATTTTGAGTTCTTTGCGCCATATTGCACTGCACCTTGCGCAATCAATTCACGCTCATGACGAATAGAGATGGATAAAGAGTATAAGCGAATAATAAAGAATAAACCTAGAATCATTAAAACCATAAAAAGCGTAACCTGCCTTTTCTCAAAGAAATAAAAAATCCGAATTTTGAACGATAGCCAAAATCCGGATATCCAACGAATAAGGATAATTGGTTTCATATAGCGGTCAACTAATGAAAATCCATAGAAAATAATTACTTAATTTCCTATTTTCAGTGTAGCGTTTTGTATCTGCATACACCATAAACCAAAGTTTAATAAATTCTTAATTCGAGTTAACAAAATAGATTACAAACGAATGAGAGACTGAATTATATACCTATCTTATTTGTCTTTTTGTTATGCGTTGTTCACCGTTTAGTTTTTGTATATACTACAAATTAACTAACATACATACAATCCCTCTTTATGTACACGCTTAGCCCAATCACAAAATCAAAGAGACATTGTATAGAGAAAGTGGGTAGTCATTTATGTTACAAGCGATACTTCATGGTGTTTTGTTAGCGTTAGGTCTGATTTTGCCTTTAGGCGCACAAAATGTCTTTGTGTTTAACCAAGGTGCGAATCAGAAAAAATTGACGCATGCTTTACCTGTCATCCTCACTGCAGGATTTTGTGACACATTTTTAATTGTAGTCGCAATACTCGGTGTGTCTTTGATTTTAATGTCTATGCCGACGTTACAATTAGTGATCTATATCATTGGTTTTGTATTCTTAATCTATATGGCTTGGTCACTTTGGAAAGAAAAGCCTTCTAATATTGATGAAATTGAACCGATGAGTCCTAAGAAACAAATTCTATTTGCACTCTCTGTTTCCTTACTTAACCCACACGCTATTATGGATACAGTCGGTGTCATTGGGACAAGCGCCTCAATCTATGAAGGGGATGACAAATTGGCCTTTTCTATCGCCACCATCTCCATTTCTTGGATTTGGTTTATCTTCTTGGCAGTTTTAGGACGTATAGTCGGCACTGTCGATAAGTCTGGCAAATTCATTTTAATTCTTAACAAAGTATCCAGCGTTATCGTTTTTTTGGTCGCGTTGATTATATTAAAGAATATTCTCGCTTTAATACTCTGAATTTAAAAAGATCTATCCGTATTAATTTAGCTTCTGTGTCTGCAGAAGCTTTTTATTATACTTTCACATATTAAAAAGCACTCAGCACTTTTTGAATTTTAGTCAAAAAGCCTGAGTGCTTGATTACGGGGTTTGATTGAATTGGTCTGGAGGTCCTTCAATCACGTGTCTATTAAGCTATTATTTAAGTTTATTGTTCGTTCACAACTTTCACTGCTTCATTAAGTGACTCTTCAGTAATGCCGTGTGATTGTGTCCAATGTGTTGTAACATTCGCACCTGAACGTTGGAATAAATCAATTAAACGTTCACTTTCAGATACAGGTACGATAGGGTCATGCGTACCCATTGAAAGATAGATGTCTGTGCCACTTAAATCTTTCACATGGTCAATGTGTGTTGGATAAAGCCCTGCGAATAATAATGCTTTCGCAAATTTAGTTTCCTCACGTAATAGTAAGTTAATCGCAATGTTCGTACCGTTTGAGAAACCAACTAAGATTGCATTTTCTAAATCAAAGTCATATTCTTTTGCGGCTGCTTGTAAGAACTCATATAATTCTGTGCCGCGTTCTTCTAAGTCTTTCCAATCATATTGACCTTCACCATGACGTTTGAAGAAACGTGTCATACCATTTTCATCCACATTTCCTTTCACACCTAACATGTTATAGTTTGGGTTCAAACGTAATGCGAGCGGGAATAAATCAGATTCGTCTCCACCTGTTCCGTGTAATAAGATGAATGTAGGTTGATCTGAACTTTGACCTTTTCTAAAAATGTGCTTCATTGTATCTAAAGCCATGATACCTGCCTCCTTAGTGATAAATTATTGATTTGTACGGCCTGGTTGGTTGTGGCGCGTTGTTTCAATATGACGTACTTGTGCTTCGATTTGTTCTCTTTTTGGTTCCAAGAATGGTGGTAATGATAAGATTTCACCTACTGTTTCGTATGGTTCATCTCCCATGAAACCTGGACCATCTGTCGCAATTTCAATTAAGATACCTGGATAGAATTTAGAATAAAGTGATTTGAAGAAGTAACGTTCTACAAATCCAGAGTTGCCGATTTGATATTTATTCATACGGTCAATCCAGACATCTAATTCATCTTTATCAGCCACACGGAACGCAGTGTGATGGATTGTACCATAACCTTGCATACCTGGGTTGCCGCCAAGTTTACGTACGATAACTTGTCCGCCGTTACCGCCTTTTCCTGTTTCGAATAAATGATAGTCGCCTTCAGATTCAACTTCTTTATAGCCGTATACTTCTTCGAAAATTTGTTTGAATGGATCGAAACGGCTCACGTTTAATTCGATAGGTCCTAAACCGACAATCGCATATTCTTCTGGTACTGGCGCATTTTTCCAAGCAACACCTGGTTCTACACTGTCTGCTGAATCTGATTCATCAGAAATTAATGTGTAAAGTTGGCCATCAAAATCTTCAAAACGTAAGATTTTTTTACCGAATAGTTCTGTTGGCGCTTCATGTTTCACGTCAAACTCACTTAAACGGTCATTCCAAAATTCAATCGCCGCATCTGATGGTACACGTAATGTAATACGTGCAATTTCATCTGTTCCATGTGTACCTTTAGGAATTCCAGGGAAATCGAAGAATGTGACATCTGTTCCTGCATTCCCTTCATCATCCGCAAAGAATAAATGATACGTTTGGATATCATCTTGGTTTACTGTTTTTTTCACTAATCTTAGACCTAATACGTCTGTAAAGAAATCATATATTTTAATCGCATCACTTGTAATCGCAGTGACATGGTGCATACCTTTTAAGTTGTTGTTGTTCATTTATTTCATCTCCTTATCTTTGAATAACTTCCCTTTTCTACTCTTTTCTATCTTATAATGAGGACGTTGTTCTTCTGATATACTTATTATACTTAATATAATAATACTACTTTAGGAATAATGCAAGTATTTATGCTCATACATAAAAAAAGACCCCAAACTTGATATTTTGGAGCCCATTCACTATTGGTTAATCGCAGATTTTTGAACAAACTGCAATTCATAGATTGGATTTTCATCTAATTGATTGAAACTATCGATTTTACCGAATAACTCTATATGCTGTGTTTTACGGCTTAAGTTGTGTTTGAAGTTTATATCTACTTTTAAAGCTGCTTCATAGCCATTCTGTTGAATCGTTTCTTCTAATTCATGAAAGACACCTTCATTAATAGGCACAAGATAATACTCTTTACTTGGTAAAATACTGACATATTTCCTTTGAAGTACTTCTTCTTTACCCATGTGTGTGATTGTGACTATCACTTCTTTTGCGGCACCGCCGCCTAAGTTATACAGCTTTAAAAAGCGATTGCTATCTTGGTTTGCTGCGCTGATATTAAATAACTTCAATCGATCATTTTTACTTGTCTGCAGTAAAATTTGATTAAAACCAATGGCTGGCGTAAATGAAATACGCAGTTGATAGAGTTGAATCGATACAGACACTAAATAGAACAAAGCCATAATAAATGTCCCGATAGATCCAATGGCTGATAACAGATTAATCATATATTTCTCCTTTCTTTCATTTTCGCAAAAGACATTCTAACGTATACATAAACGAGAAAAAAGTAATTAAACTTATATACAAAAATAAATTTAAAAATATTAATTTTATCAATATAAAGAAGCACCTAGACAGAACTTCTCTGCTTAGGTGCTCATAGTGATAACTTTAATTAATTTCTACTGTACCTGTATCTGATTCTAATTCAATTGTGTGCGAAGCATTGCCATAACGTTTTGCTTTTAAAGCAGGTTGATGAATATCCATATCTACATCTTCTTTATGAATAGCCTTAGTATTTTTAGGTGGTTCTGCATAATCTACCTCAATATCACCTGTGTCTGATTGTACTTGGAGATTCACATCGCCTTTGATACCTTTGACTTCAGTATCGCCAGTATCATTTCCAATTCTCATATTTTTGAAAAGTGTTTGTGTGATTTCAATATCACCTGTATCACTTGTTAAATCTACTTTATTAAGATCAACTGCTTTTAACACTAACTCTCCTGTGTCCAACTGTGCTTCTAAATGATTCGCTTTTAAACCTTCAATTGTCATGTCTCCTGTATCATTATAAATTGTCACATCTGACAATTGACGTTCAGGTACTGTAATTGTGATGGTGCTGTTTGTGATATTTCCAAATGTAAAATTAATCGTAGGGTTTGGAAGTTTTGATTCAACCGCTAATGTATCACCTTTGATAGTACTGTTAATTTTTGTTTTTCCTTTAATACCACCTTCCCCTTTAACATGGAAGTGGTTACCTTTTTTAATGATGACGTTTGATGTATCCGTATTGATTTTCAAGTTTTTTATTTTCGCATCTTCATGCTTATAGTCTTTTGTGTAATGAATTGGATTATCAGCTTTTTTAAGTTGCTTTTTTCCTTCTACATAGCCCGCAATTCCGAAACCGACTGTAATCACTAAGCCTATACTAAAGATAATCAACAATGCTTTTTTCATGATTGCGCACTTCCTTTCACAACTTTAATATTCCAACGTAAATATCTCATAAAGAGAACGAAGCTCCATTTATAAGCAAGGTACGTTACTGTAAATAACATCAATCCGATTCCAAAGCATGTAAATGAAACATAGATATCTAGAGGAATAATTTCTCCAAATCCATCTATCATGCCTTTGACCAGTAAGAATATAGGTGCAGCTAGAAAAGTAAGCGTCGCCACACCTAAAGATAAAAGCACACCGAACCATGTCGCAATTACAATGGTAATAACGAAGAAGTTTAAAATACTTAATCCCATAACCGCTAACACAGCATTCGTGACATTGCCGGCATTGCGAGAAGATTCTGCTTTATCTACCGCCGCATTCGCACTCATTTCACGCCCGATGTCTTTCGGATTACCTAATTCCCGGGAAATTTCTTCTTCAGTTTTTCCTGCTTCTTTACCACTGATGAAGTGTGTTTCATACTCGTTTAAAATATCTTGGCGTTCTTCCGGTGAAACGCGCGTTAAATAACGATTTAATAACTGTAAATATTCTTGTTTACTCATCTCTCTCACTCTCCTCAATAAATAAATCTACAGCTTCTGTAAAGGCCTTCCATTCTTCAAGTAGTGCTTCTAAACGTTCATGACCCTCTTCGGTAATTCGGTAATACTTGCGTGCTGGTCCTTCTGTCGACGGTTTAAAATAAGTTGTTAAATAACCTTCCTTAACTAAACGGCGCATTAAAGGATAGACGGTACCTTCTGCGATTGTGATACGCGGTGTTATCTTTTGTACAAGTGAATAGCCATACTGATCTTCACCTTGAATAATAAGCAAGACTAAAAATTCAAGTGCGCCTTTCTTAAATTGTATATTCATAGCAAACCTCCAACACATTATTCAGTACTGTTTAATGTTTAATAGTAGTTCACTTATAATATACCCCTTACTATTAAATAATACAAGGTAGTGATTAAAAATCTTTGTCAGCTTGGTGACTTTTGTGAAGTTAACTTAAAGAAATGAATAAAAAAAGATGAATTCCACCTTCTCTAGTGAAATTCATCTTCTATCATTCATTAATGTATTGATGATTTAACCTTTTACTTTTTCAGGCCATACTTCTTCCGCAATACTTTTGACTAAACGAATTTTAGCCCATTGTTGTGCTTCAGTTAAGTTATTACCTTCTTCTGTTGATGCGAAGCCGCATTGTGTACTTAAAGCTAAACGGTCTAACGGGATATATTGTGACGCTTCTTTAATACGTTTTATGACTTCATCAATATCTTCTAATTCACCATCTTTAGAAGTAATGAGACCTAATACGACTTGTTTATCATCTGATACGTATTGAAGCGGTTCAAATCCACCTGAACGATCACTATCGTATTCTAAAAGATAAGCATCTACATTTTCTTGGTCGAACAACGGTGTTGCGACACTGTCATATGCGCCTGATGCGAACCATGTGGAACGGTAATTACCGCGACAAATATGAGTTTGAACACGCAAGTCTTTAGGTAAACGTTCAATTGCGCGGTTATTCACGTCTTTGAATAATTGTTTTAAGCGTTCTTTTTCTTGTTGGTCACCGTTTTTACCGTTAATTTCAGTTTGGTCTCCGACTAAACGCCCCCATGTTGTATCGTCAAATTGAATCGTTTTGAGACCCGCTTCATATAAATCTTCAATCACTGTTTGATATGCATCCGCAATGGCATCAATTAATGCGTCATCTGTTTCGTAATATTTGCGTGTTGCTTCAATATTTTCTTTTCGTGTCAGCTCTGAGAAGAGTCTGGCAGGTGCTGGTACAGTTTGACGTGCCTCGATACCTTCTGGTGTATGAGCTAATAAGAATTTGAAGTCTGCCACAAACGGATGATTGTCTCCTGAAATCGGGCCTGATAAACGTGCTGTTTCAATACGAGATTGAACCGCATCGAACTCAAATCCGCCTTCATCTTTGACTGTTTCTACACCATTCAATCCCCAGAAGAAATCTAAATGCCACCAACTTCTACGAAATTCTCCATCTGTAATTGATTTCAAACCATTCTCTACTTGCTTCTCAATCAATGTTTTAATCTCACGGTCTTCTACTTCTCTTAAGGCAGCTTGATCGATTTCTCCTTTTTCGAACGCTGCACGCGCTTCTTTTAATGCCTCTGGTCTTAAGAAACTTCCTACAATATCATAACGTAATAATTCACTCATCTTAACTTCCCCCTATGTTTATGTTCTTATTTCAAATAATAAAAAAGCCCCCATAAAGCCTATACTAAAGCTTTACAGGGGCGTAGAATTCGATTCTGCGCGGTACCACCCAGTTTCAAGAAGTCCATACTTCTCCTTAACAGTACTATCATACTCGAGCAGTGGTAACGTTTGCTAACACGTGCCAACTTAACGATTCAGCTGACAGATTCAGAGTCCATTTTCGATATTGTCGAATTACTTTTTCACACCAACCAAAAGCTCTCTGTTAATTCTTCAATATGTACTTTACTCATCATAATCAATTAATATTATTTGAATTAATCCTAGTCTATAGTTAAAAGAATATTCTGTCAATAAGAAAATTCACACTAAAAATTAAATCGACGTGAAATCTAATTTTTTTCTCCAGTTTAATTCATTCATAATTGTAATTCCGTGCCGTATTAATAACGCTGTACAGACACCCTCGCCGGATTTCAAGGTTCCACAAGAAGGACTTTTCGACTTTAGAATCATTGCCGTACATTGATGTGCTTGTAGCAATTCCAATGTCTTTAATGCACCTTCTTTAAATGCCTCCGTAACATCTTCACCTGTCGTCGCAATGACTTTAGCACGACCTGACCACACATCAAAACCATCCCCGCCAACAATTTCAGCTGCTAGTCTCGGTGTAGTCAAACCGCCTAATACTTCAGGACATAGCGCTATCGCTTTATCCTCTTGAACAAGTTGGCGTAATGTATCATTCAATTTATGACTGCCGTCGTAACGTACATTCTCTCCAATTAAACACGCACTGATTGCGATCATGAACTTCTCTTCTTTCTTACTTTTCTTCTAGCCAATCTTTAATCACTTCCAATGGAACCATTTGTCTGATTGTTGCCTCAATATCATGAATTTGGGCTTTTCTTCCCATACTGCTAGCCATATTCATTGGTTCATAATTCTCCCATTGTTCCAGCTCTTGCATTTTCTCTCTGATTTGTTGTTTAGCGAATGTTGTCATTTTATTTACCACCTTTTTCTCATTTTGGATAAATAAAATAGCCCTCCTTGCAAGAAGAAGCGCTTCACGTACGTCTTCTTATCTTTCAAGTTACCTTGTTGGATTTAGCACGTCACCTTGCGGTTGTTGCTGGAGCTTCACAGGGCCAAGTCCCTCCACTCACTCTTAATAAGAACTATTTTATTTATTACTATCATACCGTATTAACTTATTTTTTCAACTTATTTGATAAACTTTATTGATTTAAACCAACATAATAAAACACTGAAATATCGTTTATTCCAGTGTTTTAATTTCTTATAAGTCAGTCATATCCTCACTTTTAATATCGTCTTCAGATGACTTCTTATCAGATGATTTATTATCAGATGATTTCTTGTCTTTAATATTAATTTTGATTGAACCGATGTTTGGATCCTCGTAGTTCTCTTGATCTTTCGCTTTTAATAACACAGGTGACTCTAAATCATTTAACTTGTACGTTTCAATAGATGAAATTGTACTTCCTTTTTTAATATTATCTTCACCTTTATCTCTTTCACTATCATAAGTTTCTCCTCTTACATGACCGTAATCTAAGCGCTTTTCTGAATCTTTACTATCTTGATACGCTTCAAACACTTTCAAATAAGACCTAGTTGGTTTAACTTCATTGTCATCTTTACTGTTATTCGTCACTTCATATTTTACAACTAAAACATCATCATCTTGATATTCTGTTGTCCCCTTAGGCACAATTTCTGTACCCACAATTTTCACCTTTACCCCTTTGATTTCAACTGCGTTATCTTTAATTTTAGCTTTTTCTTTTGTTTTTGCTTGTTTCGCATCTAAACTAGATGTTTCCTCTTTCTCCGACTCCTCTTTTTTGTCACCACAAGCCGCTAAAATTAATACTGATGCACTTAATAAACATAATAGCCTCTTCATGATATCCCCCCATTTGTTTAATGTGTTGCATTATTACAAATCATTATACACAAATTTCATAAAATAGTTAACTTTATACAGAAGAATATTTTAGTTCTATTCTTTATACATTCTTTAACATTTACTATACTTTTTCGATGATAAATTTCATTGATAATACACTTCAGCAAAATAGTTGGTATTGTATCTATTACTTAAATTGATAATTTGAATTCATTTTTAGAATGTGCGAATAAAATAATTCTAATCCTGTTTCAATTTCAGGAACGTTTCTCCTACTTTAGTCACTTCATACGAATGTCATCATAGTCTAAAGAAAGTACGTCCAAGCTATCGATTTCATTTATATGATACACTGCAGTTATATGCATTAAAGGGGGAAAATTAAATATGGGGTACATTTATACTTATGAGGATAAGGTGCATCCTTCTTGGATTGATCATAATCAACATTTACATGATGCACAGTATTTTTCAATTTTCAGTGATGCGGTCGTCGGTTTCTTTGCGAAAATGGGGTTCTCGATTGATTACCGACAAAAACATGACACAACAATTTTTAATTTAGAAGCACATATCACTTACTTAAAAGAAATGTTGCTAGATGAAACGTTTACGGTAGAAGTTTATGTTTATGACTATGACCATAAACGTGTACATTTCTTTTTAAAGATGTTTAATCAAGATCAAATACCGACTGCAACGTATGAGGTTATCATGATGGCTATTGATAACCAACAACGTCGCAGCAGTGCTTTTCCAGATTTTGTTTTTGATAACATCAAAACATATTATGAGGAACAAGGGGAATTTGAAACACCGAAACAACTCGGTCATGCGATTGGTATTCCTAGAAAATAAAAAGAAGGCAAGTGTCCTGTTTAGGTGCACTTGCCTTTCTTTATGTCTTGTATTAATTGAAGACCATACCGCCATCAATAATTAAAGCTTGGCCAGTCATATAATCACTATCTGGTCCTGCAAGATAAGATACACATGCTGCTACATCTGAAGGTTCTGATAAACGTTTTAATGCGATATTTTTAGAGAATTGTTCCATACCCCATTCATATGGTTTACCTGCTTCATCAGCTGTTTTTTGTGCGATATCTTCCATCATCGGTGTTTTAACGATACCTGGGCAATACGCATTCACAGTAATACCTTTATCAGCTAAGTCACGTGCTGCAGTTTGTGTAATACCACGGATTGCGAATTTAGTTGCGCCATATAATGCAAGTCCTGGGTTTCCGACTTGTCCTGCTTGAGAAGAAGCGTTAATAATTTTACCACCGTGACCAAATGATTCAAAAGCTTCAACCGCTGCTTGAATGCCCCAGAAAATTGCGCCGACGTTTACATCGAAAACTTTGCGATATTGATCATACGTAATTGTATCAAGTGGTGTTTGTGGTCCTAATCCAGCGTTATTAACAATCACATTAAAATCTCCGAAGTGCTCTTTCACTGTATTGACTGCTTGGAAGACTTGATCACGATCTGATACATCTACTTTAACCGCAAGTGCTTCATAGCCTTCATCACGTAAGCTTTGTGCAACCGCTTCTGCAGTTGTTTCATTAAAATCTGCCACCCCTACTTTAAACCCGTCTTTTGCGAGTCTGCGACAAATTGCTTCTCCGATACCTTGTCCGCCGCCTGTCACCATTGCTACTTTGCCTTTTACTTCTGCCATGTTGTTCGACTCTCCTTGTTGTTCCATATATTATTGTACACTTCTATTTTAATTCAATTTCAGAATAATCGCAAAACTTAACCGTGATAATAGCCACCAAAAAAGCACACACAATTTAAGGTTTGTGTGTGCTCGGGATATTAAATAATTTGTTTGTCTTCTAAATAGTTTAGAATCTGCTGAACCGCTTCTTCCACAGAAGTTGTCTCTGTATCCACGACAATTTCCGCATGTTCTGGCGCTTCATATGGCGCATCAATACCAGTAAAGTTCTTAATTTCTCCTGCACGTGCTTTTTTATACAACTGTTTCGGGTCACGCTGCTCACACGTTTCAACACTGGCTTTCGCATATACCTCGATAAATTCGCCATCTTCTAAAATTTCACGGACACGATCACGATCTTCACGATAAGGTGAGATGAACGCCGTTAATGTAATCAGTCCTGCATCTGCTAATAATTTACTGACTTCACCGATACGACGGATATTTTCTTTACGGTCTTCTGGACTGAAACCGAGGTTATTATTTAAACCATGACGGATGTTATCCCCATCTAAACGATACGCATGAATACGACGTTCGAATAATGCTTTTTCTAAAGCGACACTGATGGTAGACTTACCTGAACCGGATAAACCAGTGAACCATAGGACTACACTCTTATGGCCATTTTGAGCTTGACGTTCTGTTTTCGTTACTTCTGAATCATGCCATGTAATGTTTTGAGATTTTGTCATCGTTACGCCTCCTCATTTTGTTCTCTATGTCTGCGTAAACCGCGAATTAACACTTCAGCGACTTCAGGACGTGAGAATTCTTTCGGTAAAGATTCTCCATTACGTAATTTTTCACGGACTTTTGTCCCGCTTAAATGCACATGATGTTCTGCACCATGCGGGCACGTTTTCGCTGTCGCCATATTACCGCACTTCGTGCAATAGAAAGCATGTTCAAATTTTAAAATATGAATACCCAACTCTTCTTGATATTTCGTAATCAACTCTTGCGCTTCATATGTACCATAATAGTCACCTACACCTGCATGGTCACGTCCTACAATGAAATGTGTACAACCATAGTTTTGGCGCACAATCGCATGTAAAATCGCTTCACGCGGTCCTGCATAACGCATCGCAGCTGGATAAATCGCTAAGCGTGCACGATCTTCTGGATAATAGTGTTTTAAAATCACTTGGTAACTTTCCATACGAACATCCGCTGGGATATCATCAGACTTTGTTTCCCCTACTAATGGATTCAATAAGAGACCATCAACTGTTTCTAACGCACTTTTTTGGATATACTCATGTGCACGATGTACTGGGTTACGTGTTTGGAAACCTACGACTGTTTTCCATCCCAAATCATGGAACATTTGACGTACTTCAATCGGATCTAATTCAAATTCTTCAAACTCACTATGGTCTGGACGATTTACTAATTGAATCGGACCTGCTAGATACACATTACCTTTGTCATATACTTTTTTGACGCCTGGATGAGCTTCTTCTGTCGTTCCATAAACATTTTGTGCTTCTTTTTCTTTATCATACGTATATTTTTCTTCTAAAGTTAAGACACCGTATAACTGTTGATCTTCTCCATAAAGCGCAATCTGTTCTCCAATTTCATATTGGTCCGCTTCTGCTTCATTAACTGGTAAAGTAATTGGAATACTCCATAACGTTCCATCTGCAAGATGTAAGTTTTCAACGACGTTTTGATAGTCCGCTTCTCCCATAAATCCTGTTAATGGACTGAAACCGCCAATTGCGATTAATTCTAAGTCGGATAAACTCCATGCGTTTAACGTTAATGTTTTAAAAGCTTCTGCTGCTTCAATTAATGCTTCACGTTCTGCTCCTTCAAGTTGACGATTAATTAACTTACCACCATGCGGTGTGTTCGTATGTTCTAAAATTTGTGTTGTTGTAGCCATTTAACTCATCTCCTCTTATTGTTTTACTCTTCCTACTTTATTTGCTTCTTTTTTGTGAAAAAAGTTCGATAATTTACCTTCTTTGCGCAAAATGACAAACAATAATGCAAACCAACCAATAACCACTGCGACTCTTACGAAAGCAATCGCTTCACCCGGTGCACCAAATGCGTTCAACAAAGTATTGCTGTTGGTAAAGATAATCAAACCGCCGACAAAAATACCTAAGACATTCACTGGGATGATCTTAACGAGCCATGCCGCAAATGGTGCAGCCGCAACGCCGCCGACACTTAATGCCAGAACCAATCCCCAATTAATTAAATGAAGAGGTAAGAAAATCAAGAAACTGATAGACGCTGCAATCGTTACGAAAAACTCACTGATAGATACACTGCCGATAACATGACGAACATTGATATCACGACGTGCAAGTAATGCAGAAGTATTGACTGGTCCCCAGCCGCCTCCACCGATAGCTGTTAAAAATCCAGCAGTCGCACCAAGCGGAAACATAAATTTATTACTCAACTCTGACCCTCTTGTCAGCTTTTTAGTTTGTCCGCGTTTAAACGCAAATTGAACTAAAATATAAATACCGATGGTAATCAGGAACAAAGCAACGACAGGCTTAACTAAACCTGCATGCAGATGGCTGACTGCCGCTGCACCAATGAAAGCTGCCATCGATCCCGGCACCGCTAATTTCAGTATTAAACGCTTATCTGCGTTAGAGAATGACATGTGCGAAACACCTGATGCTGCTGTTGTCGCAATTTCAGAAAAATGGATTGTCGCTGATACAATGGCTGGTGCTAAACCAAGCGATAACAAAATCGATGATGATGTTACGCCGAAGCCCATGCCGAGGGAACCGTCAACCAATTGTGCAAAAAACCCTACGAAGGCAATAATTAATAGTTTTTTCATTGTCTTTGCTCCTTTCTTTCAATAATCAAGTTTTGATTGTTAGAATTTTCATATTATTTATGTTGTGTAGCACACAGATAATACTATTCTTATCAGTTTACAAGGAATTAAAGTTAAAAAAATGAACTTAATATGTCTTGCTTGTCGGAATGACACATTTATTGATGCGCTGCTGCTTGGGCTGAAACAGATTCAAACCAGCTGATTTTCTCACGTAATTGTACGACTTCACCGATTACAATCATCGATGGATTTTTAAAATCTTTTGCGACATCAACAATGGTTTCTAAAGTACCGACTGCAGTTTGTTGAACTCCGCTTGTTCCTTGATAAACCAATGCGGCAGGTGTATCTTTCGGTCTGCCATGTTGCACTAACAAGCGACAGATTTCAGGCAACCTGCTGACCCCCATGTAAATACACAGTGTTTCAGGACCTAATGCTAAATGTTTCCAATAATCTTCTTTTAACGTTTTCTCTTTATTAACACCTGTCACAAATGCGACAGAAGAACTATAGTCTCGATGTGTAACTGGGATACCTGCATAAGCAGGTGCGGCGATACCTGAGGTAATACCAGGTACAATTTCAAAAGCGATGTGATGTTCTGCCAGAACTTCCGCTTCTTCTCCACCTCTACCGAACAAGAAAGGATCTCCGCCTTTTAATCTTGTTACAGTAAGACCTTTACGTGCGAAACTCACCATTAATGCATTGATTTCTACTTGAGGAATTGATAAACCACTCGGGTCTTTCCCATAATAAATCAATCTTGTATTCGGCTTTGCGTATTGCAATAAGGCCTTATTAACGAGGCGATCATATAGAATCACATTGGCTTGTTCTATAGCTTTGACACCTTTTACTGTGATTAAATCCGGATCTCCGGGACCTGCGCCTACGATATATACTTTTCCCATTCGATCACCTCTTTGTTTTATTTAAATAGATGTTGAGCATTACTGGAGAAAGGACGTATCCAAGTGCGTAGATACGTCACTTTCTGAGGTAATGCTTACTGCTTATCTGAAGTCACGACCATCTGTAACTTTTTCTACAATACCTTTACGTACTACAAAGTCACCGAAGTGTTCCCCTGTTTCACGCTCTTTACTGTATTGTTCTAAAATTGGACGTAAGCTTTCTAAAATTTCCGCTTCTCCGATATTTTCTTTATATAATTTATTCAAACGTTCACCGATAAAGCTACCGCCTAAATAGAAATTATATTTACCAGGTGCTTTACCAATAAAAGCAATTTCAGCTAATGCAGGACGTGCACAGCCGTTCGGGCAACCTGTCATACGAATCGTGATTTCTTCTTCTCGTAAACCAAATTCATCTAAAATGTCTTCAATTTTAGTCACTAAAGAAGGTAAATAACGTTCTGACTCTGCCATCGCAAGCCCGCAAGTCGGAAAGGCCACACAAGCCATAGAGTTACGACGTAAACCACTGTAATTTTTGCCGTCTGTTAAACCATACTCTTCGATAATCGCATCAATAGCGGCTTTATCTTCTTTCTCAACATTCGCAAAAATCAGGTTTTGGTTCGGTGTCATGCGAATTTCACCTTTATGTGTTTGCGCTAATTTCTTAATCGCTGTTTTCAACTTAAAGTCTTCTGTATCTTTAATACGACCATTTTGAATGAATAATGTATAGTGATACTTACCTGAACCTTCAACCCAACCTAAACGGTCACCGTTACTGTCAAATTCAAATGGTTTCGCATCTTCGATTTCCCAGCCTAAACGACGATTTAATTCTTCACGAATCCAATCCACGCCTTTACGTTCCACTGTATATTTGAAACGCGCTTGTTGACGGTCTGCACGGTCACCGAAATCACGTTGAATCGTTAAGATTTTCTCACAAACTTCCGGTGCTGTTTCTTTAGGAATATAACCTAATACTTTACCGACTTGAGGATGTGTTCTTAAATCATCATGCTTACTGCCCATACCGCCGCCGACAGTTACTGTGAAGCCGGTTAATTCATCATTTTCAACGATACCGATTAAGCCGATGTCTTGTGAATAGACATCAATATCGTTAGAAGGTGGTAACGCAATACCGATTTTAAATTTACGCGGCAAGTATGTTTTACCGTACATAGGTTCATGATCTTCTTGTTTAGAATCGATGATTTTTTCACCGTCTAACCAAATTTCATGGTACGCTGTTGTCTTCGGTAATAAATGTCCGCTGATTTTATCCGCATAATCATTTATTTCACTATACACATCAGATTGGTAGGGATTAGGGTTGCACATGACATTACGATTGACGTCACCGCACGCTGCGATTGAATCAAGTACAGCTGCGTTAATCGCTTGCATTGATTTTTTTAAGTTGCGTTTTAAAATCCCGTGATACTGTACGGTTTGACGTGTGGTTAAACGAATTTGTTCACCTGCATAATCATCTGCCAATTGATCTAGCTTCAACCATTGATCCGTGGAAACACGGCCTCCAGGGATACGTACACGAATCATAAATGCGTAAAGAGGTTCTAATTTTTGTTTGCGTCGTTCTTGACGTAAGTCACGGTCATCTTGCATATAGCTGCCGTGGAATTTTAATAACTTGGTATCATCATCAGCGATTGCACCAGTCACAGGGTCTTTTAAACCCTGTGCAATGGTACCGCGCAAATAATTGCTTTCGCCTTTATTACGTTCTAAATCATCTAAGCCTTTATATAAATCATTGTTATTCTCAGCCATAATTTGCCTCCTCAAAAATTAATACACGTCACGTTGATAGCGTTTTTCTTTTTTCAATTCTGATAGGTACTCTTCTGATTCTTCTTCAGATAAGCCGCCTTCTTTTTCCAATACATGAATGATGGCTTGATGTACATCTTTCGCCATGTGTTTTTCATCGCCGCAGACATAAATTGCTGCGCCATTTCTTAACCATTCATAAAATTCTGCACTGTTTTCATCGATTAAATGCTGAACATAACGTTTTTCTTCTTGATCACGTGAAAAGGCTAAATCTACTTTTTCTAACACACCGCTCTTCAACCAATCTTGAATTTCGGTTTGGTATAAGAAGTCTGTTGTAAAGTGTGGGTTACCAAAGAACAACCATGTGTTACCTGTTAAATCCAATTCTTCTCGTTCTTGTAAGACACTGCGGAATGGAGCGATACCTGTACCTGGTCCAATCATGATGACTGGTGTGTTCTCATCGAATGGGAATTTAAAGTTAGGATTTTTCTTCAAGTATACTTTTAATTTATCGCCCGGCTCTACACGTTCTGCGAGTTGTACACTGCAGACACCTGAGCGTTTACGATTATGTGCTTCATAACGTACTGCACATACTGTAATGTGTACTTCATCTTCATTTGCTTTATGACTGCTTGAAATAGAGTAACTGCGTGCAGGGATTTTTCTTAAGACTTGATGTAATTGGTTCGGTTGTAGTGACTCTGTAGGGAAATCATTCAATAAGTCTATTAAGTCACGACCGTAGATATAATCTTTCACCCATTCACTATCAGAGGCTCTATCTAATAAGTCTTCATTATCAAAGAGCTGTGCTGCACTTTCGATTAATGGTTTCGTTAATTTTGTGATTTCAAAGTATGACGTCAATGCTTCTTCTAACGACATTTTGTCACCTTGTGTATTCACAGTAATATCTTTTTCTGCCACCCAATCTTGCATATCGATAATTTCATCCACAAGTTCTGGATCATTTTCAGGTAAGATATTAATGGAATCGCCTGGTGCGTAGTCATCGCCATAACCTTCTAATGATAATTCAAGGTGGCGAACTTCTTTATCAGAACCACGACCAGTTAAATTAATATTTTCTAAGACTTCTGCTTCGTAAGGAAATGTTCTTGAGTAAATGGGTCCAGAAGCATCTTCAACAGGCGCATCTTGTGCCTCTTGAACCACTTGCTTTACTTCTTGATCACCTAACTCATTAATAATGTTTTCAATCCATTCATTAGCGAGTTCTTCGAAGTCAATATCACAATCGACACGCGGTAAAATACGGTCAGCGCCTAACTCTTCTAAGCGTGCATCAAAGTCTTTACCTGTTTGACAGAAGAACTCATAAGATTGGTCACCTAAAGCAAGTACTGAGAAGCGTGCGCCTTCTAATTTAGGTGCTTTACGTCCGTATAAGAATTCATAGAAAGATAATGCGTTATCCGGTGGATCGCCTTCACCGTGTGTTGACGTCACGATAAGTAGGTCTTCAACATTTTTTAAATCTTTCGTTTTATATTGGTCCATTTCAGTTAATGTGGCATCAAAATCGTTTTCTTTTAATTTACTTTCGAGTAATTCTGCCACCCACTGTGCGTTACCAGATTCAGAACCAAATAATACAGTGACTTTGCGTGGTTCTACAGCTTGTTGTTGCGCTGGTGCTGCTGGTGCCTGCGTTGCTGCTGCGCTAGAAGCAGGTGCTTGTGTTGCTGTGCCATCTTGGAGATGTGCCGTTAAATAACCGCTAAGCCAGAGCTTCTGGTCATTTGATAATGTTGATAACGCTTGATTAATGAGTTGCGCCTGTTCATCGTTGAACGGACTATTTGTTGCTGATAAATTCAAGTGTCTTCCCCCCATATGATAGATTTTATCCTTAGTTTTTTAGTAGGAATTGAAACTAAAAAAATATCTACACTTAATTCAAGTATAGTCATTGTGCTTTAAAAATTCCAACATATCCACTAGGAATTATATACAAAAAAATTAATTGTAACTTTCAAATTAAGATTTACGTCCGATGTGCAAACCACATTCAGTTTTCATGTTGTTTTGCCATCTGCCTTCTCTAGAGTCGCCGCCTTCAAAAACAGGTGAAGTACATGGTGCGCATCCGATGCTTGGATAGTTCTGATCATGTAAAGCATTATAAGGTAAATCATTCGATTTAATATAATCCCATACATCATCCCAAGTCCAATGGATTAACGGACAAACTTTAATAGATTCAAAACGGTCGTCTTTATTCACAAAGTTTGTGTTGCGTCTTGTTGGAGATTGTTCACGTCTCAATCCTGATACCCAAGCTGTTTGGCCAGTTAATACTTCTTCAAGCGGTTTAACTTTACGGATATAACAACATTGGTTTGGATCTCTACGCCAAAGATTACCGCCATATTCTTGAGCTTGTTGATCAAGTGTTAAATCTGGCTTCTTCATAACAATGTTCAATTTAGGATATTTTGCTTTAACACGGTCGATTAAATCGTACGTTTCATCGAAATGGAGACCCGTGTCTAAAAAGACGATACGTGCGTCTGGTTTTACTTGCGAAATTAAGTTAATCAGAACGATGCCCTCTGCTCCGAAACTGCAAGCATATACAATTTCATCTCCGTAAGTATCATATGCCCATTTCAGAACATGATACGCACCTTTTGTTTCATCTGAAACATCTAATGATTCAAAAGGGTCTGAGGTGAAGTCTGTATAAGTAATTTTAGAAGTCAATAAAATACTCTCCCCTCATAGTATATAGATATAGCACCCTACAATTCAAATTGATACAATGATATTCGAATTGTCAGAAAATAATTATGTATTGAATCTTACCGTTTTCTCTATCCCCTGTCAACAATATTTATAATAATTTCACAAACTTAATAACCTTCTAGCAATATACGTTATTTTATACTATTCATAACCGATTTCTTTAAAATATTTAATGATACTTTAACGCATTACCACGTTATCCAAACAAAAAGAAGAAGAGATTTTCATCCCTTCTTCTTACTTTACAACCTGCACAAAATCTCGATTTGCGGTGATAAAATAACCCGCTTTTGTTTTTAAACGCGGTGTCCCTTTAGAAGAACACACAATTTTATCTATTTCTATCGTGTCATTTAACTTCGGTTGGAATTCTGCTTCAGTTTTAAAGTTACGATCTTCATAAGCTTTACACTTTTTAATGACTTGAATCGTGATTGGCCAGTCTACAATATAATGTTCAGACAGATCACTGTCTAACTGTTCGACAAACTTTTTATTCGCAGTAATCACGTTCCCATCCTCTAATACTAATCGCGGTGTCCCTTTTTTAGAATACTGTATCTCTGATACATTAAACACCTCACCGACTTCCATAGATTGAGCTTGTTCTTGTGTAAATTCAGTATCACCATACACTTTAAACTTCTTAGTCGCCCATACTTTCCCTGGGTTTTCTGCATAATATTTAGTAATATCCACCTCATTAGGTTCAGCTGATGATGCTTGTTCTTGTTGTGTTGAAACGTATTCTACTTTCTGACCTTGACGTTTTAAAGCATGATTTTCCGTAATGCTTGGCAACATCATGTGTACTAAAAATGGTTTGTAGTGATCATAAATAACTTGCAGATTAAAATCGAAATCTACGTTTAATGCATCTGAAGGTATCCAGAGTTGATTGTCTTGCTGCTCAAACGTTACTTCCTGCGTAACGGATTCATCAGAAAGCTTCACCAAATGCACTGCGTCGACTTCTGTCGAATCTTCTTTATATAACGTAATAACCTCATAGAACTGATTATCTTTAAGATGTGTGCCGCTATAGACCGCATAGAAGGGTTCGTATAAGGGTTCAACGGTGTGCAAGTCTTCCGGCAAATGATAATATACTAATCCGTCTGCAATATAATGTGGTGCTCGTATACCTTCGCTTAATAAAGTAATCAACGCTTCTACTTTTTCTTTATCGCTATTTAATAAGCATTCACATACTTTTTCATATTTCGGTTCAGTCAAGTAATCTTTAATATCTAAGTCATGTTGGTCTAAAGTTGAAACTAACTGATCAAAAGCTTCATAGAATTTATTTTTCTCTGCGCTTTTTAAGAAGCGACGATTCATGAATAAGCGTGATAAATAATCCATTTCTACTATTCGACTGATCGCATGTTTGCGTGCAGTCTCCGGGATGTCTAAATCTAACAACTGCTTTAACACTTCTAAATTAAAAGCTGTTTTTTCAAAAATATCTGTTTCACTGACCAATGATTGATTCGCACCATATCGATTCACATGATAGACCACGATATCATTCATAGCGGCTGTTTTAGCGTGCGCAATTACTTCGGTAAAGAACAGCTTATCTTCTCCGTATTTCATCGGTTCAAAATAAAGATGATGATCTTGAATCACTGATTGTTTTATTATTTTTCCAGGTGGACCGACGGCACGAAAGATTTTATCAATTTCGTAAGGCACAAGTCCTTCTTCTTTTGTATAAGCACTAAAGCGCGCAATTTGGCTCACAGACTGGTCCTTATGTTTTAAACTTTGACCGAACACTATATCACTCTCTGTAGTTAAAGCTTGGTCAAGCAACTTCGGAAAACCTTCTGTATCTAACCAGTCATCTGCATCTAAGAACGTAATATAAGTGCCTTCAGCCGCTTCCATCCCCACATTTCTCGGCTTAGCTGGACTGCCGCTGTTTACTTCTAACTCTATAACACGCATGTAATCACGCGTTTGTTCAAACTGTTTTAATTGTTCCAATGAGTCATCTGTTGAAACATCGTCAACAAAGATGGCTTCTATCTCATCATGATTCAACTTTAACTCATCAATAGATGATACACATTGTTGTAAAAACTGAGATTTATTATATACAGGAACAATAATCGATAATGCCTTAGACATAACATTCCCCCCTTGGATGTTGTCTCTCATATGTGTAGTTATGTTTACCTATATACCCCTCAGTCAAAAAACTGAACATAAAAAAACACAGCAACCCTATAGAGATTACTGTGTTCTATCGCTTATATCTTTATTAATGATGTGCTACAAATGCCTGATATGACTCTACATTTTGAATGTGTTGTTGAACTGCGTTAATCGCATTCACTAATTCAAAGTCTGGTGCTGTTTGGTTTAATACAGCTTGTGCTTGCGCAGCAGTTTGTTTTAGCTGCGCTTCATCTTGATTCATTGAAAGATGACTTTCAGTTAATAAATGGTTTGCTTTTACAATTAGGTTTTGTAGTTCTGCTTTTTTACTTAAGATGTCGGCACTGCCTTTTTCAGTTTGCAAATGCAATTGAAATACCTCATTATAGATAGCTGAAAGTTGATTAATTGCTGTCACAACTTGTGAATCATTATTAGACTTTTGTTGTTTCTTAGCAAAATAAATCGCTTGGTTTAATTTATTCTGGTAGAATGTTGCACCTGATTCTTTCGCCATGTCTTTATAATAGTGACTCGCGTTCAATAAGTTTTTCAAGTTTTCTTTAGGTTGTACGCTGTAATCACGAAATTCGTGTGCGCCGAATTGGGCAGCTTCTGCTTGATATGAAAATACATGTGCACCTGCTGATCCAAGTAATACACTTGCGAGGCCTGTCAGTAAAAATTGTTTAAAATTCATCGTTGTTGTCTCCTTTAATTTACATGCTTTTATTATAAAACAGATATACACTACAATTGAATTAACTAATTATTAACTATAAATTATTTTTTACATATTTTTAGACACTAGCTGTTCACTTTTAACGAGTATCATTCAATAACACAACTCTAGGAGGATTAAGATGACCCCAAAACATATTGTTTCCGCTTCATGTGTGGTCACAAATGATGAGAATAAAATACTTTTAATCAAAAGTCCTTTGCGTGGCTGGGAAATTCCTGGCGGGCAAATTGAAAATGGTGAAACCATTCGAGAGGGTGTCATTCGTGAAGTGAAAGAAGAAGCCGGCGTCACCATCAAACTCACGACATACTGTGGTGTCTTTCAAAATACTGAACACAGTATCATCAATCATTTATTTAAAGGAATCTACATTGACGGCACACTTACGACTAGCGATGAAAGTTTAGAAGTTGGATTCTTTACTTATGAAGAAGTCATGCAAAAGGTCACTTGGGGGAATTTCACAGAACGCATTCGTTTATGTTTAACAGAAGACGAACAACCCTTCTTAGTATCCTTTTGATATAGAGATACTATAGAATTGATCATAAAACTCAAATACATGTCATTCATAAACTTTACAAAATCCATACATCACCTTTACGCATTTCGAAATATAATGAAGACTAACGCAAAATCTATAAGTTGATGCTAATTTATATAAGGAGTTGCCTATGTCTCATTATTTCACCATTTTTATTGTAGCTTTAAAACTTGGTTTGATGTCCTTTGGTGGACCTACAGCGCATTTAGGTTATTTTTATGATGAATATGTGAAGAAAAGAAAATGGTTGGATGAAAGAGAGTACTCTGACTTAGTCGCGTTATGCCAATTTCTTCCAGGCCCTGCCAGCAGTCAAGTCGGTATCGGTATAGGTACCATCAGAGGTGGTGTATTCGGTGGTATTCTCGCATTTCTAGGATTCACTATGCCTTCAGTGATTGTTTTAATGTTATTTTCAACTTTATTTGTGAATGGGGATACACACTTTACTTGGATGCAAGGATTGAAACTTGTTGCTGTCGCAATTGTGGCACAAGCAATTATTGGTATGGGCAAGAAATTAACTAATACGAAAACAACCATCGCATTGGCTATGTTTGTGTTAGCACTCTCATTATTGATCAATAGTATTTATATTCAAGTGGTTGCGCTGGCTATAACTGGCTTATATGGTGTCTTATTCCTTAAGCCTACATCAACGCCAGACGCTGATTCTAAAGTGTTCTATTTACCTAAAAGATTAGGGATTATCTCTTTATCGTTATTTGTTTCTTTGCTTGTTGTATTGCCTATCTTAAGCGCAACCACTCAAAATATATGGATTAAAATGTTCGACAGTTTCTATCGTTCTGGTTCACTTGTTTTTGGTGGCGGCCACGTCGTGTTGCCACTGTTAGAAAAGGAGTTTGTACCGCAAGGATTGATTTCTTCTGATCAGTTCATTACAGGTTATGCGGCAGCACAAGCTGTGCCTGGCCCATTATTCACTTTTGCGTCTTATATCGGCACAAATATCGGAGGCGTTCTAGGAGGGTTGCTTGCGACATTCGCAATCTTTTTACCTGCCTTTTTACTGTTGTTTGGTGTCTTGCCATTTTGGGATAGTTTTAAGTCCAACCTTTATGCCAGAGGCTTTTTGAAAGGGATCAGCGCAGGTGTGGTTGGTATTTTAATCTCGGCTTTCTACCAACCTATTTGGACTTCTACGGTTAAACAACCTTTAGATTTCACATTCGCAACGATATTATTTGTCTTATTAGCTTATTTCAAACTACCTTCATGGGCAATCGTACTCATTGGAATTGGAATAGGCGTATTGTTCTATTAAAGCTTAATAGTTCGTGTCATTTTTAGCACTAAAAAAACAACACACATCAGGTATGTCCCTTTAGTGTGTTGTTTCTTTATTTCTATGCTTCATTCACTGTTGGATTAGCTTTGTTTTCTATGATTTTAGATTTATAACCCGTCACTTCACTGTTACGGATTGGATAGTTTCTAAATACATATGACATTACCCAACCGACAATGAAACAAATTGCAGCTGCGATGGCTGCGTATTTTAATACGTCGAGTGCTGGGTTGAAACCAAACATAACGAGAATACCTGGTGTCGGTGCTGCTGTACCTGGCGCATCATTGACTAACCCCGAGTAAGCAATGACCATACCAGCTAGTCCTCCACCGATAAAGTTCGTCACATAGATTGGCACTGGATTAGAAGACACTAAGTCTGCTTTTGACAGTGGCTCAATCGCAATAGAAATAACTGATTTCAAGTTACCGATTTTCAAACGATGTAGTAACGTTGTATTCATAAAGCTAGACGCAAACGCTGTTAACGCCGCAACTGCCATTGGTACACCTGTTAAGCCTAACATTGCTGTTAATGCCATAGAACTTAGTGGTGATGTTCCAACAACTGTCACAATACCACCAAGAATCAGACCCATCAGCAATGGACTTGTATTCATCGCCACATCGATAATACCGCCGATTTTCAATAATGAACCATCGACTAGTGGCGTGAACCAAACCCCTAACAATCGTCCAACTGGAATACAGAATAATACTACGATAATAAAGTCCATACCGTTTGTAATTTTCTTTTCAATAAAGCGAATCACAAACGACATCAGATAAGCCGCAAACAATGCAGGAATCAGCCCGATTTCCGCAAATGCGACCGCAAGCAACGCTGAGTTTTGTGGATTGATCTTTCTCGATAATGCGACTAGGAATGCGACAATGACCCCACTCAATGTCCCAGCTAGACTACCCGTTTCCTTTAAAAACTTAATATCGAAAATATCTCCCAATACAAACCCTTGCAACGCCTCAACTAAGAATGTTGCGATTGCTGCTGTTGCTAAAGCCCCCATGACTGCACGCCCATCTGGCGCATAATACGTGAACACAGTGAAAAATACTAAAATAAGTAACAATAAACCTGTACCGATTAATATATCTATTTTGCACAGCCCCTTTTTACATGTGTTCATTCAAGCTTATACCTTTTGGCGCACGAAAGCAAATGTTATTTTCATTATAGTATGAATTTTCTAATAATTTTTATAAAGTACTTATTCACGAAATTTCAAAACAACTCGCTAATCCTAGTTATTAACTACGATTTAAAAACATCAACATACACAATATAAGCGCATTTATAATAATAATTCATGAACATAACAGATATAACATAATGTATTCAAAACTTTTTTATTGATATGTGATTTTACGCTTTTCTCAATGCTTTACTGACCTTAACGGTTGATTGTCTATGAATTATAAAGAAAAATCGCACCATAGCTCACGCATTCATAAAAATGAACACTTAATCCATAGCGCGATTATAACAAAAGTCCAAAAACATCATTATTTTTCATAGAGTTACTCTAACCTTCAGTGGTTGTTAAAATTCTCAAAATCAATTAGGAGGCACCTCCATTTTAAGAGGTTTCTAATTTTATTCATTTGATTCATTTGATTATGCTTGGATACTTAAATTTAATCCTTCAGGTGTTTTATATTTTTCTATGCCTTTTTTGGCGTCTACAATATTAAATGCAGTCAATCCATATGTCTTTTCAGCATCTTTTAGCGGTTGGTTCGACTGCCAAGTGTTAATAGCTATATGGTGATGATATTTTTGATCAGATAAAAATAATGCTTGTGGTAATGCAGACGCAACTTGAAATCCTAATTGTAGATAGAATTCACTTGAGGCACTTAAATCATGCGTTTTTAAATGAAGGTGTCCTATTTTCGAATCTGCAGGCATACCTTCCCATTTTGCACCTTTTGCTTCAGTTAAAATACGCGTGACTTCTAGTTGTAACGTATCCATTACTACTAGTTCATTTTGCCATTGCCATAACTCAGATGGACGATCGGTATAAACTTCTATACCATTACCTTCTAAGTCATTAAAATAAATCGCTTCGCTGACGAGATGATCTCCCCCAGCAATCGGTATCTTTTCATCTGAAAGATGTTTAATGAGCGCTCCAAGTTGCTTAACATCACTTAATAGAAACGCGATATGGAATAATCCTGCTTCTGTCTTACTCGCAAAGCGTCCATTATCTAGTTGTTTTAAGACAACTTCATGACCATCCGTACCTACTGCTAAAACTGTTTGTGTCGGTGTGGATGAGATAACTTTAAGACCCAGTATATGATTGTAAAAATCGGTTTGGCGTTTTATATCTGCAACATTTATTTCGATTCGATTAACATGTTTGATTGTTGATTGATGAAAGTTCATAATGTACCTCTCTTTATTTAAGTATAATAATTATACCTTAATAAAGAGAAGTTTGCTTAAAAAGAGCTTAAGATTATCAAACACCCAAATTGCTTTAAGCCATTTTTCCTTTTATATTTGTCTATAAGGCAATGAAAAAACTCTAACTATCACTATTAAAAGGGGTTAGACTGCTTACACCCAATCCATATGTATTTACTTGACCTTCAGGGGTAACAATCACGTTATTTTCCTATTGGCTAATAATCGTATTAAAAAGCAACGGCATAGCCAATACACCTAAATAGAGCCCGGTAACTACTGCGAATAGTTATCGGGATCGGTGTTTATCATGTTAGCATCATATTTGTTACCTAAATTATAATATACACATTCACTTTTGAGAATTCGTGTTGATTTTAAAAGTAAAGTATTCTTAAAAAACCCTCTAACCATTGCGGTTAAAGGGTTTTCGTTTTATATATTCAGACTGGTTACTCCCATTCGATTGTGCTTGGTGGCTTAGAAGTAATGTCATAGACTACTCTGTTGACGTGATCTACTTCGTTAACGATACGACTTGAAATCTTTTGTAAGACTTCCCAGTCGATTCGCGCAAAGTCACTTGTCATACCATCAATTGAAGTTACGGCACGGATACCGATTGTATAGTCATACGTACGGTAATCGCCCATTACACCTACTGAACGCATGCCTGGAAGTACTGTGAAGTATTGCCAGATTTCACGCTCTAAACCTTCTTCACGAATCACTTCTCTTAAGATGGCGTCTGATTCGCGGACGATTTCTAATTTTTCTTCAGTAATTTCACCTAGAACACGGATACCAAGTCCTGGACCTGGGAATGGTTGTCTCCAAACTAAGTGTTCAGGAATACCAAGTTCGATACCTAAAGCACGTACTTCGTCTTTGAATAATGTATTGATAGGTTCAATCAATTCAAATTGCATGTCTTCAGGTAATCCACCTACGTTATGGTGAGATTTGATTGTTTGTGCTGTTTTTGTACCTGATTCAATGACGTCAGTGTAAAGCGTACCTTGAGCAAGGAAGTCTACACCTTTTAGTTTTGATGCTTCATCGTCGAAGACATATACGAATTCGTTACCGATGATTTTACGTTTTTGTTCAGGGTCAGACACACCTTTTAATTTATCCATGAAGCGATCTTTCGCATTCACACGGATGATGTTCATGTTGAAACCTTCACCGAATTGTTCCATAACCATGTCGCCTTCGCCTTTACGAAGTAAACCGTGGTCTACGAAGATACAAGTTAATTGATCGCCGATTGCTTTATGCAAGAGTACTGCAACAACTGAAGAGTCTACACCGCCGCTCATTGCGCAAAGCACTTTACGGTCTCCAACTTTTTCACGGATTTTTTCAATTTCGACTTCAATGAAGTTTTCCATTGTCCATTCGCCTGTACAATCACATACACGACGCACAAAGTTACGTAAAATGTCATTACCATACTCAGTATGACGCACTTCTGGGTGGAATTGAACACCGTAGATACGACGTTCTTTATCTTCGATTGCTGCGTAAGGCGTGCTTGGACTATCTGCGATAGATTCAAAGCCTTCTGGAATTTCAATCACTTTATCTGAGTGGCTCATCCATACTGTTTGTTCTTCTGGTAAACCGAAGAAGATTTCATCAGATTTTGCGTGGATAATTGCTTTACCATATTCACGTTCATTCGCACGCTCAACTTTTCCACCTAATAATTTTGTTGTTAACTGCATACCATAACAAATACCAAGTACAGGTACGCCTAAATTGAAGATTTCAGGATCAATTGTGTAAGAACCTTCTTCATAAACTGAGTTTGGTCCGCCTGATAAGATAATACCTTTTGGATTCATATTTTTAATTTCTTCAATTGAAATTTCATGGTCGTGCAACTCACTGTACACACCCATTTCACGAATACGACGTGTAATTAATTGGTTGTATTGGCTACCAAAGTCTAATACAAGAATTAACTCTTGTTCTTTCGCCATTTCCATAAATCAGTTTCTCCTTTTATCTTGAGTAGTTTGGTGATTCTTTTGTGATTTGGATATTGTGTGGGTGGCTTTCTGCTAAACCAGCAGGTCCCATACGTGTAAACATTGCTTCTTCACGTAATTCTTTCAAGTTGTGAGAGCCTGTATAACCCATACCGCTTCTCACACCGCCCATCAATTGATAGATGTTGTCTTGTAATAAACCTTTATATGCGATACGGCCTTCAATACCTTCTGGAACGTATTTTTTAGGTGTTTTATCTTCTTGGAAGTAACGATCATTTGAACCACTTTCCATTGCACCTAATGAACCCATACCACGGTAAGTTTTATATTGTCTACCTTGGAAGATTTCAGTTTCTCCTGGGCTTTCTTCAGTACCTGCAAGCAAGCTGCCTAACATTACTGCGTGTCCACCAGCTGCTAATGCTTTTACAACATCACCAGAGTATTTGATACCGCCGTCAGCGATAATCGCTTTGCCGTGTTTACGTGCTTCAGTTGCACAGTCATACACTGCAGTAATTTGAGGTACACCTACACCCGCAACAATACGAGTTGTACAAATAGAACCAGGTCCGATACCTACTTTAACAACATCTGCGCCAGCTTCAAATAATGCTTTTGTAGCTTCGCCTGTCGCAACGTTACCAGCGATAACTGTTACTTCTGGATATTTAGCTTTAATGTGTTTAACTTGGTCGATAACACCTTGTGAGTGACCGTGTGCAGTATCGATAACTAATGCATCAACACCTGCTTCAACCAATTTCTCTGCGCGGATGTCAGTATCTTTAGAAATACCGATAGCTGCTGCACATAATAAACGGCCTTGTGCGTCTTTAGCAGCGTTTGGATATTCGTGAACTTTCTCAATATCTTTGATAGTGATAAGTCCTTCTAATTTACCATTTTCAGTTAATGGTAATTTTTCGATTTTGTGTTTTTGTAAGATTTTTTCTGCTTCGTCTAAAGTTGTGCCGACTGGAGCTGTGATTAAGTCTTCTTTTGTCATGACATCTGAAATTCTGATTGAGAAATCTTCAATAAAACGTAAGTCACGGTTTGTGAGAATACCAACGAGGTTGCGGTCTTCTTTATTGTCTACGATCGGTACACCTGAAATGCGGTATTTACCCATTAAGGCTTCAGCTTCATAAACTTTTTCTTCTGGTGTTAAGTAAAATGGATTAGAAATAACACCATTTTCAGAACGTTTAACTTTTTGTACTTCATCAGCTTGATCTTCGATGTTCATGTTTTTATGAACGACACCAAGACCGCCTTGTCTTGCCATAGCAATTGCCATTTTTGACTCAGTTACAGTGTCCATACCAGCTGAGATAACTGGAATTTTCAATTTGATTCTGTCTGATAACTCAACACTTAAATCTACTTCCTTAGGTAATACATCAGACTCCGCTGGAATTAACAGTACATCATCGAACGTCAAAGATTCTTTAGCAAATTTATTTTCCCACATTGAATACAGCCTCCATTATTTGTTTTAATTACATTATTTCACATTTTCTTCGTTTTGTTGATACTTTAAGCCGTTAAAAAAGAAATTAAGTACGATTGCTGAGATAGCACCTAGTACAATTCCATTTTGTGTTAACCAAGCGAATTGTTCGCCCATTGCTTTAAATGCTTCCGGAACAGCACTGATACCTGTTCCTAAACCGACAGCCACAGCAATAACTAACAAGTTATTCTGCTTCTTGAAATCGATACTGCCTAAGATACTGACACCATAAGCCATTACCATACCGAACATCGCGATCATCGCCCCGCCGAGTACAGGTAATGGAATAATATTTGCTAACGCGCCTAACTTTGGAATACAACCGCAAATTAAGAGTAAGATGACCATTCCATAGATGACATTATTCTTTTTCACGCCAGAAAGTGAAACCAAACCGACATTTTGAGAATATGCAGTATATGGAAATGCGTTGAAGATAGAACCAATCACAATCGCAAGCCCTTCCGCAGTGTAACCTTTGCGGTAGTCGTTACGCGTCAAAGTTCTTCCTGTGATTTTACTTAACGCTGTGTATACACCTGTTGATTCAATCAAGCTGACTAATGCGACGATAAAGAATACTAAAATCGCACCGATATCAAACGCAAAGCCTGAGAATCTGAATGGTTTCGGGAACTCGAACCAATGTGCTGTTCCAACTTGATTCAAGTCGACAACACCAAAAGCACCAGCGAGCAAAGTTCCTGCAATCAACCCGATTAAGATTGCAATAGACTTTAAGAAACCATGTGTAAAACGTTGTAAAAGCAAGATAATCAACAACGTTGAAAAACCTAAAATGATATTTTTCATATCGCCGTAGTCTTTTGCCCCTTGTCCACCTGCTACATAGTTCATAGCAACCGGCATTAAATTAATCCCGATGATCGTTACCACACTACCTGTTACGACAGGTGGGAAGAATTTAACAACGTAAGAAAAGACAGGTGCAATTAAGACCACTAAAATCCCTGATACAAAGAGTGACCCGTATAATACGTCCAAACCTTTGGTCTGGCCGATTAATATCATCGGTGCAACCGCAGTAAAGGTACATCCTAAAACAATCGGTAAACCTGTACCCGTTACTCTATTCGCTTCTAAAAATGTGGCTACCCCACACATGAAGATATCGACTGTTACAAGGTACGCGATTTGTTCTGGTGTGAATTTCAAACTCGTCCCGACGATAATTGGAACAAGTATAGCACCTGCATACATTGCAAGTAAATGTTGTAGACTCAAGATGAAATTCTTCATGCGTTCTCTTCACCTTCACCTACTAAAGTTACTTGGTTGCCTTGAAGCGATGCGACTTGGCAAAGCGAAGAAACTTTTAAGCCAGCTTCTTCTAATCGTTTACGGCCTTGTTGGAAACTTTTTTCCACGACAATACCGATACCGACTGTTTCTGCACCTGCTTGTTCAACTAAACGATTCAAACCAAGTGCCGCATCTCCATTCGCTAAAAAGTCATCGATAATCAATACACGATCATTTTCTCCTAAAAATTCTTCAGAGATAATGACACGATTCGTCTTGTTTTTCGTAAACGAATGAATATCTGTCTGATAAAATCCATCTGCCAAAGTACTTGGCTTAGCCTTCTTCGCAAAAAGACATGGTACTTCAAAACGATATGCTGCCATAATAGCTGGCGCAATGCCTGATGCTTCAACAGTTAAGATTTTAGTGATGCCTTGATCTTTAAACTGTTCATAAAATGTTTCGCCAATGTCATACATTAACACTGCATCAATTTGATGGTTTAAAAACCCATCTACCTTCAAGATTTTTTCGCCAATGACGACGCCGTCTTCTTTAACCTTCTTTTTCAACGCTTCCACGTCAACAAACCTCCTAAATTTGTGTATAAAAAAAATCCCAAACTACTCTATGAGTTTCAGGATCTATGAGTGGCACAGGCAATACACATCATTATCAATATGAAGTTCACTTTGGAGTCAGGAGGTCAATTTAAATCATCTTATATTTATTAGATATAAGACCATTCTTGTTGACGCCTTCTGTGGTTAACGCAAGTTCAACCCCTTCAAGCGTGTTGCCAAAGCAACTTATAAATGACGGTTTGAGAAGCTGTTATTGTTCTCCGCGTTTCAAAACTTAATCGCTCGATGTTTGTGAACACTAAAATATAAGTCCCATCTCCCAAATAGTCCTCAACTTATATTGTAGAATGAACACGTGTCTACCCGTTTGTTTTGAAAGCACCATTGTGTTGTATTGTATCAGTGACTCATAGTCATGTCGTTAAGGCGACATGGTAGAAACTTCTAAAGCCTAATTCTCTAGATTATATGAGTAAGGTAAATTATTTAATGATAATATCAAATTTCAAGCTTTATTTCAATAACTGAAACTTAATTCATCATATTTCCATAAAATCTAATTGTGCATCGAAGAAAATACGTCCTTGCGTTGATAATAGTGTGAATTTTCTTATATTTATTTGATAGCTTAGCCGTATAATAGTATAATTTAGATGGTTCAATTATATAAAAAAAGGGTATACATTATAACATTAAACATATTTCACAGAGGGGGAGCTTTAACATGGCAAACATTACTGTACTTACATCACAAGACGAAATTTTTGATACTTTAAAACGCAGATTAGATGAGGGGTATACCAAAGACGAGATTTCAGTTATCAGCAAAAACAAATTAAACCTTGGCAGTATAGCAAGCACGGACATGACAGTGCAATCTACAAGCGGAACGTTCAGTGACAGAATTGCTCGCCTTCTAACTGGGGAAGACGGTGAACAAGCAGTCTTATTACAATACGACTTATCAGACACAGAACGTCAAATTCTAAAACGCGAATTACTTAATGGTAATATCGTTGTGCTTGCTGATAAACATGATATCAGCCGAAAAGAGTTCAAAGACGAATACGAAACCAAAAAAGATAAACACGATAAAGAATATGAAATTTAATTTGCATTCATGATAATCAGCAGCTTAGTCTGCTGATTATTTTTTATTTACATATAAGCCCAGTGTATCAATATGCTATAATCAAAAGAAAAATGGGAGGGCAGCGCTATGGACTTTAAATTAGTGAAACAAACATCCGATCCATTGTATGAGGCAGCTTTAAATCTCTTTGATAACTATCAATTCGGAAATGTGTCACAAAAACACCATGTATTCAAACAATCACTTGAAAATAAACGCACCCAAAATGATTACGTCTTCTTAGTCGGTTTAGATAACGATGAAGTTGTCAGTTTTGCCACGGGCCACTACGAAGCTACTACAAATGCAGCATTTATTATGTATCTAGTTGCTGTAGACACACCAGAAAGAGAACGTTATTTAACTGAAACATTAGAGAAGCTCCAAGAAGGATTGGATAATCTAGCCAACCGTGTGCATGACCGCGATGTAAATTTCTTTATGATGGAAGCATTACCGATTCCGGATTCTTTAGATGAACCTGATGCAGATCTGCTTATGCAACGTCACCTTTTCTTAAAAGAACATGGCTTTGAAGAACAAAGAGAAATCGATTATATTCGTCCTGCTATAGAGCCAGGCGGCGAACCAATTCCATTGAAATTATTCTTGCACACACGCATTCCGTTGACTAAAGACATTTACGGTACTAGTGTTAAATCTTGTTATATTTTAAAATATGTTTTCGCAAATCACCTTTCACGCAAAACCGTTTATCCGCTACTTGAACAAATGGATCTTCGAAAATCGTGAGAACCCTTGAAATCAAAAGGAAATCGGGTTAAACTAACATAGAGGTTAGACTAACGTTTGTGTGACGTAAGACATACGTCCCACTTAAAATCATAGAGTGAAAGGATATAGATCAGATGCTAACAAAAGAATTCGCCCAACGCGTCGAATTAAGTGAGAAACAAGTACGTAAAATCGTACAACATTTAGAAGAACGCGGTTACCATTTAAAGAAAACAGAATACCGTGGTCGTGAAGCAACTGACTTCCAAGAAGAAGACATCGAGTTATTCAGAGAGATTGCGGATAAAGTTAAGCAAACAAATAGTTACGACTTAGCTTTCGAAGAATTAGAGAAAGAAAATGATTTCTTACAAATTGTTGTTAAAGAGGATGATCAAAATCAACTTCCTAGCGATCAAAACTTCGCAAAATTATTAAGTGACTTACATAACGACATCACTAAGATGCGTGAAGAACGTCAAATGCTAGGCCAAATGATTTCTCAAGTGCACCAACAACAAAAAGATTTACAAACTTTACAACAACAAATGACAGATAAGCTTGATCAACACGAAAAAACACTTAAAGCGATTGAAACAGCACAAAAAGATCAAGCAAAAGCAGTTCAAGATAACACTGAAGCTATGAAATCTCATACTGAAAAAGTTTTAGCACAACCACAACCTACTGTTGAAACTAAAACTGAACCTAAAGCAGAGGAACAAGTGGCTAAGACTGCTGAAGTCAAAGAAACTAAACCTTCAACAGAAGAAGTTAAAACTGAAACAACATCTTCAGAAGAACAAACTCAAAAAACTACAGAAACACCGCTTTCTGATTATAAAGGTGCCACAGCATCAGCTGAAACTGAACAACCGACACAAACAGAACCAGTTAAATCTGAAAGTACTTCAGAACAACCAGAAGTTGATGCATCTGAAACAACTAAATCAGAAAATGAAACACCTGAGACAGAAGTTCAAGGTACACCAAATTCAACAACACCTGAACCAGAAATACCGATTGACAATCAACATGAACCTACTGTTCCACATCATAAGAAAGAAGAGAAAAAAGGTTTCTTCGCACGTTTATTCGGTATGTAAATTAAACACTATTCAAATCCAATCCGATAATTCGGGTTGGATTTTTTTATTTTGTTCACAGTATTTTTAAAGAAACAGTTAAAAACCGCCATTGACCCTTTCTTATATATACGATATATTTACTATGTATTTAAACGGACTTTACAACTATCCTATACTGTTGTATAAAAAAGTTGATACATATCTGCTAAGTTCAGTTATCATAAAATGAACTTCCTTCTTTGAGCAGTTATTTGAATTCAAATCAAGTCTTATCTTTTGCTATTAAGATAAATATTTATGAAAGGAAGTTTGATTCAATTGGGTTTCACTATTCTTAATATTGTCATCTTCGTTCTGCTTCTCGCTGGACTTTTTGTTATGGCAAAAAAACACGTTTCTTTCTCAAAACGTGTTTTCACCGCACTAGGTATCGGAATTGTACTTGGCGCTATTATGCACCTGGCTTATGGTGCTGGTTCTAAAATCACAACCACTACAACAGATTGGTTCGGCATTGTAGGTAATGGTTATGTCGCATTACTTCAAATGATCGTTATGCCACTGATCTTCATTTCGATTGTCGCAGCTTTCACTAAAATTCAATTAGGTGAAAAATTCGCGAAAATCGGTTTCTACATCTTTGTGTTCCTAATTGGAACAGTTGCAATCGCAGCAACAATTGGTATTATTTCAGCACTTGTCTTCGGATTAGATGCTTCATCTATTGATTTAGGCAGTGCAGAACAATCACGCGGTACAGAACTTGCTCAGAAAGCAAAAGATATGACCGCAAGTACGCTACCCCAACAAATCTTAGAATTATTACCAAGAAATCCATTCTTAGATTTCACAGGTCAACGTACAACATCTACAATCGCTGTAGTTATTTTTGCGACATTTATCGGTTTCGCATATTTACGTGTCGCACGTAAACAACCTGAAAATGGTCATATCGTAAAACGTGCAATTGAAGCTATCTATTCAGTAATCATGTCAGTTGTGACTTTCGTTTTACGTTTAACGCCTTACGGTATCTTAGCCATTATGGCAAATACCATTGCGACGAGTGATTTCGGAGCGTTATGGACATTAGGTAAGTTCGTATTGGCCTCATATGCGGCTTTAATTACGATGTTCATCATTCATTTAATTATTGTCAGCATCCTCGGCTTGAATCCTTGGCGCTATGTTCGTAAAGTCGCTGAAGTATTAATTTTCGCATTCACATCACGCTCAAGTGCAGGTGCCCTGCCATTAAACGTACAAACACAAAAATCACGTTTAGGTGTACCTGAAGGTATTGCGAACTTATCAGCATCTTTCGGTTTATCTATCGGCCAAAACGGTTGTGCAGGTATCTATCCAGCAATGTTAGCAGTGATGGTCGCACCGGTTGCAGATGTTGAAGTCAACTTGCAGTTTATTGTGACACTCATTGCGGTTGTTATTATTTCTTCATTTGGTGTTGCAGGTGTTGGCGGCGGCGCAACATTCGCTGCGATCTTAGTACTTTCAACATTGAACTTGCCTGTCGCATTAGCTGGTGTGCTAATTTCAGTAGAACCATTAATTGATATGGGTCGTACAGCATTAAACGTCAATGACTCTATGCTCGCAGGTGTCGGCAGTGCTAAATTAACTGGCAACTTGGATAAAAAGAAATTTAATGAAAATCAATATAATGACTTAAGTACAGACTATTAAGAGATAAGAAGGCCAACTTCTTATAAGTACGAGTTAAATATTAGGCTTTATGTAAAATAAATCAGCCCTATCGCGTTCACAATTAAAGTGAGCGTGATAGGGCTGATTTTTTAATTTCTCTACTTTTAATCAAGTGTCTGATGAATGAACACTTATTTTTTAATGAAACCTGACTTATGCAGTTCGTCTAACATATCTGCACGTTCTTTCATTGTTAAGAATTGTGCAATTTGTTCTGACCAAGTTTCTTTACGTTCTCCATTTGTACGTTTGTCGTAATATGCGCTGACTTCTTTGTCATAATCTTTAATATAACCTAATTCTTCGTCATCGTTTTGGTTGTATCCATTTTCATGGAAGACAGCTTCAAATGGTAAACGTGGTTTTGGTGAACCATTTTCATCATCTGCAGGAACACCTAGTGCCATTCCGAATAATGGGAATGTATATTCAGGTAAGTTCAATAGCTCTTTCACGCGAGCAACATCATTACGTAATGAACCTAAATAAACCATACCAAGTCCTAAGCTTTCTGCCGCAATTGAAATATTTTGTGCAACTAACGCAACATCAATTGTACCGACAAGTAAGCCTTCTGCAGATTCAAATGAACTTTGTAAGTTTTGCTCAACTTCATTGTTGATTAAATCTTGACGGTGATAGTCCATCACAAAGACAAATAAATAGCCGCTTTCTTCTACATAAGGTTGACCTGAAATTTCTCTCAATGCTTTTTTAATTTCAGGGTCTGTAATACCAATAATAGAATATGTTTGTAAGTAGCTTGATGTAGAAGCTCTTTGGCCTGCTTCCACTAACTTTTTAACCGTTTCTTTACTTAAAGGTTCATTTTTAAATTTTCTTACAGAGTGGTGTTTCATCATAATTTGATCGATTACATCTGACATAGAATTTTCATTCCTACCTTTCAAATGATTTTAGCACTCTTATTTTACCCTCTTTTCATAAGTCATAAAAATTTAATGCTTTGAAAGTTAAGACAATAAAAGTTATTCTAATAATAGTAATATTCAGAATAAGGGGAGATACCTATGGTCCAATACAAAAAAGAAATTGTAAATGCATTGTTTAAAGCACAACAAAATCATGAACCGATTGACTTCGTTTCAGAAAAATATGGCATCAGCGAATCGGTAGCCTATCAAATCCAAGATGCTTTAATCAGTGAATTGACACAAGCAAACAACAGTGAAATCGCAGGCTACAAAGTAAGTATGACCAGTGCAGAAACGCAAGCTTACGCGAATACAGATGAGCCGGCTTACGGAACAATTTTATCTGATAAAGTTGTAAAATCAGGTGAAACAGTTCAATTATCCAAATTATTCGCACCGCTTATCGAACCTGAGCTCGTGTTCGTGATATTAAATGATATTAGTCCCGATGCATCAGACGAAGATATCTTAAACAGCGTTAAAGTAGCGCCAGGTATTGAAATACCAGATGCACGCTATAAAGATTGGTTCCCTAACTTCACTTTAGGCGACTTAATTTCTGATAACACAGCTTCAGGTTTAGTCGCATTAGGTGAAGCTGCTGATCGTGTCTCATATGAAGACTTTGAAAATATCACTTTAAAATTAACAAAAGATAATGAAGAAATTGCGACAGGTGTTTCTTCAGATGTACTAGGTAATCCAATTGAAGCATTAAAATGGTTAGTTAAAAAACTTGCATCACAAGATAAACAACTGCTTAAAGGCCAAATTGTTTCTTCTGGTACATTTGTTCCACCTGTTCCAGCTGAAAAAGGTACGTATCGTGCAGAATATAGTTACCCAGGCTCAATTGAGGTCACATTTGAATAATAAGTTACAATACCCCTTTCTGTTATTATAGAGACAGAAACGGGGTATAACGTTATTGTAGAGATTGCGATTAATAATCAGTCATCTTTATTGAGAAAATTAATCTCTAATTGATATTGAGAAATAATTGTTAATTTCCTATGAATTTCTTTGCTTTACACACATTCTAAAAGTCGTTAATATTTCTAATACACTAGTATTTACAGTGTTTTATGCATTATTCCACTTACACAATCACGAGTATTGACTATTTCTGACGATAATGTGATAATAGGAATCAAGGAGATTAGAATTATTATAAATAATTAGGATAATTTAGCTATCCTGATTAGCTTTCTAATCAAAAAAACTTTTTAATTTCTAGGAGGATGTATTTTATGTCATTAATTAACAAAGAAATTTTACCATTCACAGCAAATGCTTATGATCCTAAAAAAGATGAGTTCATCGAAGTTTCAGAAGAAACATTAAAAGGTTCTTGGAACGTTTTAGTATTCTACCCAGCAGACTTCTCATTCGTTTGCCCAACTGAATTAGAAGACGTTCAAAACCAATATGATGAATTACAAAAATTAGGTGTTAATGTGTACTCAATCTCAACAGATACTCATTTCGTACACAAAGCTTGGCATGACCACTCAGATGCTATCAGCAAATTACAATACACAATGATTGGTGACCCATCACAAACAATCACTCGTAACTTTGATGTATTAGATGAAGAACTAGGATTAGCTCAACGTGGTACTTTCATCGTTGACCCTGATGGCGTAGTACAAGCTGCAGAAATTAACGCAGACGGTATTGGCCGTGACGCAAGCACTTTAGTTCACAAAATTAAAGCTGCTCAATATGTACGTCAACATCCAGGTGAAGTTTGCCCAGCTAAATGGGAAGAAGGCGGCGAAACTTTACAACCAGGTCTTGACTTAGTAGGTAAAATTTAAGGAGGCATTCATATAAATGCTGGATAAAGAGTTAAAATCACAATTATCTCAACTTCTTGAATTAATGGAAGGCGACGTGGTTTTAACAGCGAGCTATGATGACAGCGACAAATCTAAAGAGTTGAAAGACCTGTTAGATGAAATTGCTGATATGTCATCGCATATCACTGTTAAAGAGGATACACTGAAACGTACACCAAGTTTCAGTGTAGATACTCCTGATGCGCACACAGGCATAGTATTTGCCGGTGTGCCATTAGGTCATGAATTCAACTCACTCGTATTGGCTTTATTACAAGTCAGCGGACGCCCTCCGAAAGAAGAACAAAGTGTTATCGATCAAGTCAAAGCGCTTGAAGGACCACTTCATTTCGAAACATTTATCAGCTTAAGCTGTCAAAAATGTCCGGATGTGGTTCAAGCATTGAACATGATGAGTGTGTTAAACCCTAACATCACGCATACCATGATTGATGGCGCAGTCTTCAGAGAAGAATCTGAAGATATTATGGCAGTTCCTGCTGTATTCTTAAACGGTGAAGAATTCGGTAACGGCCGCATGACTATTTCTGACATCTTAAACATGTTAGGCAGCCAAGCAGACCCTGCTGAATTCAATGATAAAGAACCATTCGATGTATTAGTCATCGGTGGCGGTCCTGCAAGTGGTACAGCTGCTATCTATACTGCACGTAAAGGTTTACGTACAGGTATTGTGGCAGATCGTATCGGTGGTCAAGTGACTGAAACTGCAGGTATCGAAAACTTTATCACAGTTAAAGAAACAACAGGTCCAGAATTCTCATCTGCTTTAGAGCAACACATCAATGAATACGATATTGATGTGATGGATGGTATCCGTGCTTCTAACGTTGAGAAAACTGAAGACGGCATTGTTGTTACTTTAGAAAATGATGCCAAACTAAAAAGTAAGACAGTTATTATTGCTACAGGTGCACGCTTCAAAAACTTGAACATTCCAGGTGAAGACGAGTTACGCAACAAAGGTGTTGCATACTGCCCTCACTGTGACGGACCTTTATTCGAAGGTAAAAATGTTGCGGTTGTCGGCGGCGGCAACTCTGGTGCTGAAGCTGCTATTGACTTAGCAGGTATTGTAAAACACGTTACACTTGTAGAATACAAAGACTTCTTACGTGCAGATGAGATTTTACAAAAACGTTTAGGTGAATTATCAAACGTTACAATCTTGAAAAATGCACAGTCTTCAGAAGTTCTTGGTGACGATCATGTTACCGGTCTTAAATATGAAGACAACAAAACTGGCGAAACACATCAAATTGATGTAGATGGTATTTTCGTCCAAATCGGTCTATTACCAAACTCTGAATGGTTGCACGGTGCAATTGACACAAACGACCATGGCGAAATTATCGTAGACCGTAAACAAGAAACAAGTATGCCGGGTGTATTCGCGGCAGGCGACGTAACAGACGATCGCTTCAAACAAATTATCATCGCAATGGGTACAGGTGCAGACGCTGCACTGAACGCATTTGATTATATTATCCGTAACTAATCTCTCCCTATCATTTGATTAAGACGGATAACTAATAAGACAGGCAAAGATAAATTTCTTTAAGAAAGCTATCTTTGTCTGTCTTTTTTTATACATATTCATGTTACAATTAATATAATTCACTACAATATAGCTGAGAAAAGGAGCTTTGGTTGTCTATGTTATTATTACTTGTTTCTATAGTTCATCTCAGCCAAGCTTCTCGTTCTACTGTCAATTTTAACAATCTTTTCATCGGTTTGAATCGAACCCGCACGTTTCCTAGAAACCTCAATTGGGAACAGCTGCAACGCTTTTATCAGTCACTGCAAACACGTTACTTCAAACGTCTTTTATACGTCAGTCTTCCATTAAGCGTCCTCGACTTATTTATACTTATCAAACTTGGCCACGCATGGCTCATTTTAGTCGAACTCGGTGTATATTTAGCACTGCTCTTCTTTATACTGCGTAAAGTTGAAAAATATATTCAATCCCATGATTAATCAAACCTATCACCTACCGTTAGGTTTAGTTCATTCCAAAGTAGGATGGCAAAGATGAGACAGTAAGCTATAATTTATCTAAATCAAGAAAGAAAGTTAGGTTTTATTATGAAGGTCCTACATACCAAACATATCGGCATTACCCTCGTTATTTTTATTATTTTAATGCTGCTGGTGAAATTGGACTTCATCCTTATGATAGACGAACCGATTTATAACTTCGTCAGACTCTTACATCAAGTACCATTTATGGACCGCTTCTTAATCGTCTACTCTAACCTATTTCAACCATGGCACTTAGTTGGTTTTATGGCTGTCATTTTAATTATTTTATTCTTCAAGAATAAAAAGCTCTCATTGATAACAATGACTTGGGCAATTGTGACACTTTTATTAGGAATTGGATTGAAGTACTTTATTCATCGCGCACGTCCTGTGGAATATATCTCAGGATTCAGTTTCCCAAGTTTGCATACGTTAACAATTGTCGTTGCGGCAGTGGTCTTCTTAACGTTAATGCGCAAACGTTATTGGCATTATATCGCGTATCTGATGATTTTCATTATGATGGTTTCACGCATTTACGTTCATGCGCATTACTTTTCTGATACCGTCGGTGCTGTGTTATTCGGCTATCTCATGCTGCACGTTGCGCAACATTTCATCGCGAAATATCAACTCGATGTTCCTTTCACTTCAAGACTGGAATCTCCATGGCAACGAGATACTTAACGCATGCTAGGATGTTAAGCTATAATGAAAGTAATCATATAGAACAGTGAAGGAGAAACAAAAGTGAGCAAACTAAAACAACTATTAATCATCGCTTTCACATTAATGTTAGCTGTGACGCTTACAGCTTGTGCACAAAAAGACGAAAAACAAGAACATCACGCAAAATATGCGCCGAAAAATGCGACACCGATTCACAAAATAGAAATCTTTAAAACCTCTGAAAAAGGTAAAGATTTAACTGAACAAGAAACGCGTGATTATTTAAAACGTTACTTAGAAGCGAATAACGATATCATTGATAACAAATACGTCTTACAACATAAGCTAGACCAACAATATGATGGTCGTCAAAAAGTCTCAGATCAGTTAGATACAGATTTACGAGAATTAGCTAACATTACAACGAAGAATCAAATGAATTTCGAAGCATTCTTAAAAGATAATAAAGTTCCTTCTAATCAAAAAGAAGATATCGAACGTATTAATAAATACTTCAGCGCTGTTAACTATAAAGTTGCACGTGCAGATCAACAGTTAGAAGAGTTGAGTTATAGTCCACAAAAAACAATCAATGTCGTCGATGTTCCTACAAACTACGCAGGTGACGTAAATTTAAAACAACAAAAGAAAATCAAAGCTTTCTTAAAGAAACACAAGCTATCTACTCAAGCGATTGATAAATAATCATTGAACATACAAAAGCGCGCGAACACTCATTAAACAGTGCTCGCGCGCTTCTTTATATGATATTAAACATTATGTTCATTACCCATTGAAATAGAGAGTCTATTCCAGAAGTTGATTTGATTAATCACAAAGACTAAATCTGTATATTCTTCTTCTGAGTATACTTCCCGTACGCGGCGATATAGCTCATCAGATACGCCATGTTGTGAAATTAAAGTAATAGCTTCTGTTAATTCTAAAGCCAGTTTCGTTTTCTCAGAATATATATTCGTATCATGCCATGCGTTCAATAAGAAAATTTCTTCCTCACTTACACCGATTTTACGTGCATCGCTTGTATGCATCGCCAAACAAAAGGCACAGCCATTAATTTGAGAAGCACGAATTTTCACTAATTCTTGTAAGTGATGATCGATGCTCGCTTTTTTCAATTGTTTTTCTATTTCGTATAGAATATTAACCTTATCTTTCGCAACGTTTTGATATTGAATTCTATTATCCAATACGATTCCTCCAATGTCTTCGACTCATTTATTATTTTTCCGTCTACCTCCGAGTTTACGCTTATTTATTTTAACGTTCAAAAGTGCGAATTGTTTGAATACTATTATCCGATATTTTACGCTTATATTGTATGAAAATTTATGAGGGAGCTGATGATATGGGTAAATTAACGTCAGATGAACGTATTCATATATTAAGAGATTTAGTCGGTATTGAATCTGTGAACGATAATGAATTAGACGTCGCAGAGTATCTGCAAGACCTTTTCAAAAAACATAATATCGACGCTAAAATTATTAAATTAACAGATACACGCGCAAACCTTGTAGCTGAAATTGGTAGCGGCAGCCCTGTTATCGGGGTATCTGGTCATATGGATGTTGTTTCACCAGGTAACCCAGAAGATTGGCAAACACCACCTTTCAAACTAACTGAAGATGATGAAGGACGTCTACACGGTCGTGGTGCAGCAGATATGAAATCTGGTTTAGCTGCATTTGTGATCAGTTTAATTGAATTACACGACCAAGGCTTACCAAAAGAAGGCACAATCCGTTTACTTGCGACAGTAGGCGAAGAGATTGAAGGTGACGGAGCTAGAGCCTTCTATAAAGATGGTTATATGGATGATGTAGATGCATTGCTTATTTCAGAACCATCTCAAGATAAAATTATTTATGCACACAAAGGTTCTATGGATATCCGTGTCACATCAAAAGGTTCATCTGTGCATAGTTCTATGCCTCAACTCGGTTATAATGCGTTGAATCCATTAGTAGACTTTGTGCATCGCATTAATGAAGCACAAGCTAAAATTACTGCGACAAATGAAGAGTTAGGCGAACCTGTCGCAAATGCGACAATCTTTAATAGTGGTACACAAGTCAACTCTATTCCTGACCGCGCAGTAGCAGAATTTAATATCAGAACAATTCCAGAAGCAGACAATGATGGCTACCAAGACTTATTCGAACAAGTCGCAAAAGATGTTAAAGAAAAATACAGTGATTGTGATTTAGACATTGATACGTATATGTCACGTTCTGCAGTCTTCACAACTGGTGATAATCCAGTAGTAGACCTAGCACAATCACTCGGTAAAAAATATTTAGGTGAATCTATTCCTAAACAAGCTTCACCAGGTGTCACAGATGCGGCTGACTTAATGCTTGATAAAGGAAAAGACTTCCCACTTATTATGTTCGGTCCTGGCGAAACAAGCCAAGCACACCGAATTGATGAATACGTTTATAAAGATGTTTATTTAAACTTCATTGATTTGTTTGAAGAGTTATTACCTCAAGCAATCGACAAATTAAAATAAAATCAATCAAGATAAATGTTAAGCGGTTGAATCCAAAACAAAGGATTCAACCGCTTTTATATGTTTTCAGTATCTACAAGAATCGGATCACAATTCTCAATGTGTTTGTCGAATAATTCTTCTTCAGTAATTACACCTAAATAATACAAGCAGCAACGTATCCAAATTTGATGCGCCACAATCACTACTACTTCGTCTTTAATATCCAATATATCTTTAAAAAATTCATCTATTCTTCCTAATACATCTGAATAGTTTTCACCGCCAGGTGCACGTTGTGTAAAACTGTTTCGAAAGTCGCTGTATCGTGGATCTTCAAAATAACGACTATAAACGGGATTGTCACGCAGTGTTTCTCTTGGATAGCCTTCAAACTCCCCTAGAGAGCGTTCTCTTAATAATGGTGAAAAAGTATGTGGACTCGCACTGTCAAAACCATTTTCATATGTTTGAATCGTACGGGTTAAATCAGAAATGTAGATATGGTCTATATGTATACCTTCAAAATATGTTTTTAATGCTTGTGCAGAACGTACGCCTTCTTTTGTTAAAGAGACATCTAATTGTCCAGTAAAGTATTGATTTCCATGATGATTATCATAGTTTGCGGTTGATTCTCCATGCCGTATCAAATAAAGCTTCACGTTGTGTTCACTCCTATAATCTCGTTATCCTCTGCCGTTTACTCAATTCACTTTACTTCATTATGACACTGAGCAAATAGATTTAACGTAATGATAACATGTTTTTATATAATTTTATCGACTTAATGTTTGTTTGTTATCTAATTTTAACATTCTTGTACGGTCTCTTGTGTACAAGTGATTATATTTTATGTACTTCTTACATTAACAACACCCAAACATTCCTTTCAACCTATACAGATAGCTAATGAAAATAAAATCAGATAAAAAAATCCCTGTAATATTGATATGCATCAATGCTACAGGGTTAAGGTCTCATACATTTTTATTTAACTTTTAAATTTCGTCAAGTTGATTATTTTTCATCAAGATTTTTAAGAATTCACGCTCTACTTCTAATAAATGAACGTAATCATCTGACATAATTTCTTTACTTAATTCAATATTCTTTTCAGAGATAAAATTAACTAACTCTTCATTATCTTTATTGCTTGAGTATTCGCTTTTTGCTTGTGCAAGCAGTGAATCTTCACAAACTAAAATGAAAGAACGACCATAAGCAATATCAACTTTACCACGTTGATAATGAGACTCTAAAAATCTTTTAGCCTCTTCTAAATCATCTGTATGTTCAAAAATACCGAATACTTGTTCAGTCACTTTATCTGATAAGTTAGCTAAACGATCTTTTTCTGGTTGACTATCTGGTTTCACTCTATCTTTAACCAACATTTTTTGTTTTTTGATTTCATCTTCGATTAATTCTAATTCTTTAGTACGTTCTTCTTTTGACCACTTATTTTCATTTTCTTTGTACTCTGTTAATAAATCATTCGCTTTATGCAGATCAAAGTGTTCTTCACTTTTACCGCTATGATCTAATCCTTCGTAGTGCGTTGGATGAGATGTTTCATTCTTATCGTTTTTATTTAATCCTTGTCTACTCATATTAAGATGCTCCTTTTCAACTTGACATTTATTCACTTGTCCAATGTAGTGGATACATTTCAAAAATATTTTACCCGTCCATAAACGCAATAAACACAGTGTACAACTCATCATACTTATACTTTTAGAACACTTAGGGAACGTAACTGTTATTTCCAGAGTCAAAATTTAACAGTTAAGTAGGTTAAATGATGACTTAAGGAATTTTGCGCAATGAAATAGAAAAATCATCTAGAATAAAATTAAGATAAAAAAAGGAGGTTGCTTATCATGATGATCGCAGATATTATTGGTGGTATTATCAAGTTAATCGTGAACTTAGTAGACACTTTTGCTCCTAAAAAATAATCCATAAATACTTAATGACTTTTATAATACGCTCGCGAAGTCGGGCGTATTTTTTCTGTTAAAAAAACAAACTTTAGAGAATCTTACCTCTTTTAGATTAATATTTTCTATCCTTATTTCGTCCTTTATTATTATTTTTGAACATGAAAAAACCCCGTAAGCCTATGCCTACGGGGTTTATCTATAAGTTTTATCTTAGTTTTCGTCTTTAACATATGGTAATAAAGCCATATGACGAGCACGTTTGATAGCTGTAGTCAACATACGTTGATATTTAGCTGAAGTGCCAGTTACACGACGTGGTAAAATTTTACCGCGTTCTGAGATAAAACGTTTTAATAAGTCAGTATCTTTATAGTCGATGTGTGTAATTCCGTTTGCTGTGAAGTAACAAACTTTTTTACGACGACGTCCGCCTCTTCTTGGTCCACCTGCCATGGTTAACTGCCTCCTTTAATCGATATTTTCAAATTTTACGTTCATTACACGTATTAGAATGGTAAATCATCGTCACTGATGTCAATAGGTCCGTTCGTATTTGCGAATGGATTGTCTGATTGACCAGCGTTGGATGAATTGTTGTTTTGATAAGATGACGTATTTTGTCCTTGTTGTTGACCACCATAGTTTTGACCATAGCTCTGGAATTGGTTATTACCGCCAGATTGTTGGCCATGACGTTGGTTTTGTGATTTTGGTTCAAGGAATTGAACACTGTCACATACAACTTCAGTAACAAAGATACGGCGTCCTTCTTGGTTTTCGTAACTGCGTGATTGTAAGCGACCATCAACGCCTGCAAGACTTCCTTTAAACAAGTAATTGCTTACGTTTTCTGCTTGTTTTCTAAAAACAACACAGTTAATAAAGTCCGCTTCACGTTCCCCTTGCGCATTCGTAAACGTACGATTAACCGCTAGAGTAAAAGTCGCTACACTTACGCCTGAGGGTGTCGTTCTGTATTCAGGATCCTTAGTTAAACGGCCTACTAATACAACTCTGTTAATCATTTAAACGCCCCCATTCTGTTTTTACTTATCTTCGTCTTCGCGAATAACCATATAACGAATGATATCGTCATTGATTTTTGCTAAACGTTGGAATTCATCTGTAGCTTCACTGTTTTCAGTGTTGATACGTACAATGTTGTAGAAACCTTCTTTGAAATCGTCGATTTCGTAAGCAAGGCGACGTTTGCCCCAATCTTTTTCTTCAATGATTTCAGCACCGTCGTTAGTTAAAATATTTTTGAAACGTTCAACTAATGCTTTTCTCGCTTCGTCTTCAATGTTTGGACGAACAACGTACATAATTTCATATGTTCTCATTTTTATCTGCACCTCCTCGTGGACTATACGGCTTACTCTCAATTGGAGTAAGCAAGGAATAATTTTCATTACTCACAATCAAGAATTATAGCATAGCCATTTACTTTTTACAATCATTTTTATTATGTGAATTCAAACGAATTCTACTTTTTTCATACCCATTAATTTATCTCACATGCCCATCCATCTTTATCTCCATCCATTTTATCTCTATAAGCCGGATGGTCTTTAGACACTCCTCCAGGATAGTCTTTTCTCAATTCTGTACAGTTAGCATAATACTTCGTTCCTCCATTTTGAGACGCACTGTTTTGTGAATGATTTTGAGATCCTTGGGAGCCTGACGGTAGGCTACTTTGATAATTATTTTCTGGGACATTACCACTCCAAATATTCAGACGCTCCTGTTGCGCTAAACGTTGACTCTCTTGTAATTGGTCTAAATACGTAACACTTGGCGGATAAATATAAGCTACTTTTGCTAAACCTTGTCTGACTAATGCATCATTTACCATCACACCATCGGCATAGACATATGCTAGATATCTGCCATATTTATCTGTCTTACCGCCCTTATCAAACTCAACTTCAACCTTAGAAGCATGCATCAACATATTCTTGGTAAAATCAGACGCTTCTTTACCATATGGTTCTACACCTTTTCTAGGATGTTTCGTCTCCGGTGTATCAATCAACAATAATCTGAAGGCAGATTCTTTTCCTTCATATCTCAATCTTACTGTATCTCCATCTACAGGACGTGTGAATTCAACTTCTTCTCTAACTAAACCATTAGGTTGTGTTTGCGGTTCAGATTTAGGTTCACTCGTTTCTTTCTTTTGGCCATTGTCCGATTCTTGTTCTGATTTCGGAGCTGCTTTAGGTTGTTCTGACTGATTGTCTTTTTGTGTATCTTTCGATTCGTCTTTTGATTGATCTTGTGTTGTATCTGCAGTTTGATTATTCGTTGTTTCAGGCTTTGTATCTGGTTCAGACATTCCAAAGAACATCATACTTAAAATAAATGCTACTAAAGCAATGATACCTGCTGCTTTCTTCTGCTTACCTTTTATCCATAAAAAGACAAACATGGCTATGTAAATTATAAATATAATAAAACACAACACACCTAGTATTCCCAACATCTTGTACACCTCCTCTTTAGCACTTGTTTCTTTCTATTCTAAACTATTTCTTTATTATTAATAAGATTCAATCTACACTTTATAATAAATCCAACATTATTTCTGCCGATTTTAAGTTAAATAAGATATGATAAGTCTGAAGAGGTGTTATTTATGTCAGAAGAACATGCACGAATTTTCAAAACTGAACAAGGTCATGCCGTTACATTGCCTGATACTGTGATAGAATCTTTAAATTTAAAACCTGGAGATCAATTAGTTCACGAAATAATCAACGATACTATCGTTTTAAAAAAAGTAAACCATGAAGATTTTACTAAAGAGTGGAACCGTTTCTTTCAACAGGGCGGCGATTACTCAGATTACAAAACGCATGAATGGGGCGAAGCATCGGAGCGTGAGCAATGGTAAAACAATATCAAATTATAGAAGTTAATCTGAATCCCACACTTGGTCGCGAGAAAGGTAAATATAGACCTTGTGTGGTTCTAAGCAGAAATGAATTCAATCAAAAGACAGGTTTAGTATGGGTTTCTCCTATTACAAGTAGAGCTGTTAAATATCCTACTGATGTTGAACTATATTCTATGGAACATCGAATTAAGGGTACTGTCGATGTCGGTCAAATACGTACTTTAGATTTAAGCTCGAGGCATTATAAAATCGTTGATCGTACAACGCACGAAGTCATGCACAAAATCGACGATATTATTACGCACATTCTGAAAATGGAGCATTTCTAACACGCTTTTTCAAAAAGTGTGCTTTTTTATGAATAATTACGCATTTTTATTCGTTATAGTGTATAATAAATCAAAACCAATGTCTCACACCTTTATTTCTAACCACAAGAAGCAGATTACAATTAAAGCCTAATTTTCAAAATTATAGAATCGCAATTGTTTAGGAATAATTAGAGTTCTGTAAAGTTTTTTAAAACTATATTTATTTCATTGTCTTGAAAAATAAGTCACTTATAATGAAGGTGTAATATATCACAAAGAGGAGTTGTAGTAGAATGCAAAACTTAAGAAACAGACATTTCCTAACATTATTAGATTTCAGCCAAAAAGAAGTAGAATATTTATTAAACCTTTCAGAGGATTTGAAACGTGCGAAATACGCCGGTATTGAGCAACAAACACTTAAAGGAAAAAACATTGCATTAATTTTCGAAAAAGACTCAACTCGTACTCGTTGCGCATTTGAAGTTGCGGCAGCTGACCAAGGTGCAAGCACTACTTACCTTGGACCAACTGGTTCTCAAATGGGCAAAAAAGAAACAGCAGCAGATACAGCACGCGTTTTAGGCGGCATGTATGACGGCATCGAATATCGCGGATTCTCTCAACGTACTGTCGAAACATTAGCTGAAGAATCAGGCGTGCCGGTATGGAACGGTTTAACTGACGAAGATCACCCAACACAAGTATTAGCTGACTTCCTAACAGCTAAAGAAGTATTGAAAAAACCTTATCACGAAATCAACTTCACTTACGTAGGCGATGGCCGCAACAACGTTGCGAATGCGTTGATGCAAGGTGCAGCAATCATGGGTATGCGTTTCAACCTTGTTTGCCCTAAAGAATTGAATCCTACGGATGAATTATTGAACCGTTGTAAAGAAATCGCTGAAGAAAACGGCGGCGAAATCTTAGTAACAGACGATATCGATAAAGGTGTTAAAGATTCAGACGTACTTTACACAGACGTATGGGTATCTATGGGTGAACCAGACGAAGTTTGGGAAGAACGTATCAAATTATTGAAACCTTACCAAGTAAACCAAGACATGATCGAAAAAACAGGCAACCCACATGTTATTTTCGAACACTGCTTACCTTCTTTCCACAACACTGACACAACAATCGGTAAACAAATTGAGGAAAAACACGGCTTAAAAGAAATGGAAGTCACAGATGAAGTCTTCGAAGGCAAACACTCTGTTGTATTCCAAGAAGCTGAAAACCGTATGCACACTATCAAAGCTGTGATGGTTGCGACTCTAGGAGATATTGGATAATTCAATTTCACTTTATAAATAAAGAAATGCCATGGTAATGGGGTTCAATCCCTACCATGGCATTTTTATTTTAGACTACCCTCAGTCTTATTTATCTGTTTTTTCGTTCTTATTAAAGCGTCTTGCGATAAAACCTAAACCAAACAATGTCAACAATGAACCTAATAACGGCATTGATGATGTTTCATTACCTGTTTCAGGTAATGCTTGTTTATTAGTCTTACTTTCTTTTTTATGAGTAAAAGTTTTAGAGTTTAAAGTTGTTGATTTTTTATCTTGAACATCTTTTTTCACTGATTTTGTTTTCACATTTTCTGTGTCATTTTGTATAGTTACTTCACCAGTGCTTTCTTTTGATGTGTCATTGTTTTCAACAGTAACTTCATCATTTTCTTCCTCTTTTTCAGACTCTACTACTGTATCTTCTTTAGAAGGAGAAATTTCAGTAGACGTTTCTTCTGTTTCTTTTACTGGTTCTTTCTCAACTGGAGTCTCTGATCCTGTCGATGTTGGTTCTTCTACCGGTTCCTCTGGCGTCGGCTCTGTCGGCGTTGTTTCTTCTACCGGTACTTCTGGTATTACTTCTGGTGCCGGTTCTATTGGTGTTTCTGCCTCTGGCTCGGCTGGCACTTCTGGTGCCTCTTCGACTGGTACTTTCGGCTCTGTCGGCGTTGTTTCTTCTACCGGTACTTCTGGTGTTACCTCCGGTGCTGGTTCTGTTGGTGTTTCTGGTTCCGGTTCAGCCGGTACTTCAGGTACTTCTTCGACTGGCACTTCCGGCTCTGTTGGTGTTGTTTCTTCCACCGGTACTTCTGGTGTTACCTCCGGTGCTGGTTCTG